>JASHVU010000552.1 GCA_030044455.1 Acidobacteriaceae bacterium
CAAGTCGCTGCTGCATCGATGTTGCCGGGCGGCTCTTTGCCTAAGAAAGAGTCGCATTGCAAGGTGCTGGATTGCCAACACAGGAACCGAAATCGCTCGAGAAGCAGCCAGAGTATACACGCCCACTCATGTCGCGGGAAAGATTTGTTTCGCTCCCTCCCCCTCGAAGAAACAATAGGCGCGGCAACCAATGCTGCCGCGCCCATGGAGTTAACTTTCGCGAGCGTTATTTGTGGCTGCCTCCACCGCCTCCACCGCCACCACCACCGCCGCTGACGTGGCCTCCTCCACCACCACCCCCACCACCGCCGCTGCTGACGTGGGAGCCTCCGCCACCACCGCTGCTCGCGTGATAGCTGCCGCCTCCACTACTGCTGCGGGCCGCTCCCCCCGAATAGCTACCTGAGGAGGTGGAATGCGTGGAGGTCGAACTCCGCGCTATACCTGAAGAATATGTTGCCGGATTGCCTCGATAAGCCGATGGCGAGGAACTGCCTGGATTCGGCGAAGTGTAAATCGGCCGCCCCAGAGACGAAGCGGTCGGCGAACCAGGTCTGGAACTCCCATCGAAAATGGTATAGCCAATCCTGCCGGTTCCTGCCGGCGAGCGATCCCCCCCAGCATTCTCACTTCCGCGCGCAATCACCGGGCGTACCGGCGCCACGGTATTGCCTGCAATTGTGACTGGCTGGTTGTGCTCCCGAGACGGGAACGGTGTTCCCCCAGACACAGGAGTTCGGTTGACCGCAATTACAGGAACCGGATGCCCGCGATTCGGCCCGCGCGGCATGATCGGCCGGTGCGGCTGTCTATAGCCTGGAGGAAACCCGCCGCCGAATACCGGACCCGGATAATAGCCGAATGAATTCCACCAGGGGTTGCATCCACCCATGCCCGGCGCCCAGCCCCACCCAAAACCATTAAAGAAGTTCCATGAGCCGCAGGAGTAAGGCAGGAATCCCCAGTTATCGCATGGAACAAACGTGTAACCGTACTGCGGATACGCCATCCAGTTACCACATCCGTAAGGATCCCATCCGGCATCGGAGGCTTCAAAGGGAGACCAGACATACCCCTGCCCGGGAACGTTATACCAACTGCCGTTTGCGTCCAGATCGCTCCAGGCCGGGCTGCCGGTTTCAGGACCGCTCTGACTGGGCGCCGCGGCCGTAAATGCAGCTTCTTCGGTCGCCGTGGCCTGATCCCGATCGGTGTTCCAGGCATCCCATGAGTCCGGATCGATCGATTCGTTTAGGTCGTAACGGTTGATATCGTTCGCATACAGGGTTACGCTCTCCCCACCGTGCATGGACAACTGCGCTCCACCGCTGCCACGACTGAGATCGGCGTTACCTGATAAAACCGCAAGTTCTCCGGGCGGCGTATCCATCCTGACCCGGATGACGGCATTGCCAGTCGGAGTAACGGTCGAGTCGCCGAAGTGAACCGCGAACTGGCCCAACTGAGTCCCACTCTGGAACTCAAAGTACGCAAGACCCCCATTGAGCAACATCTCGGCGACGCCATTTGTTCCCTCGCCGCGCAGCACGCTGAGCGTGAGCGTGGTATTGGGCGAGAGGCGTGCGACACTGCCATCTTCAAACTGGATCTCGGCGCGTCCGTCCTGGGTGGTAGAAACCTGCATCCCCTCAAACAAGGGCATGTTGACGGTCGCGCCTTCGGCTATGACCTGATCACCTTGGCTGACGCGCACTTGGCCTTCAACGTAACTAAGGCGCACAGCGCGGGCCGCTGGCTGGGTGTCGTCGGCGCGAATAGGTTGAGCGGCAACCAGGATCGCGATCGCGGCGGTTGCAATCCAAAAGGAAACGGCGCCCTGACGGCGCCTCTTGGAGGTCTGTTTTTTGATAGGTCCCATTTTGCTGCCCGCCTTTCTATCGCCCCCGAGGCGATCGTTCATCGGTCCTGATGGCAGCGTACTACTAATCCACTATGATTGGACATCGAATGACAAGTAAAAGTTGCTCTGTTGGTGCTTGCAATTAAAGATTATGTACCCGCTTGCGCCAATAGCTGCCGGGCGCGCTTGCGAACTCGCTCCAAAACCTCATCGTCATCGGCCAGTTTCACCAGGATCGGGCGGATCGTGCAGATCTCCTGGGCGCGACCGCTACCCGCTGCGTCGACCAGGTACTCCATCTCCTTGTCGAGACCCAGCCGGTCATGCTGCAGCAGTTTCTCCAGCCGCGCCCCCTCGATCATCGTCTCGGCCACAGCTTCAAATGAGTCGCCCAGTTCCTCGATCTCCTTATCCTTTGAGTAGTTGAATGTACAGGAGCCCGACCCTTCCGGGCCCATGTAGCTGAACTTCTTCCATCCCTCGAATGCAACCTTGAGATGGCTCTCGCACCCCTCATTAAACCGGTGATGGCGGCGGGCAACCTCAAAGACGTGCGCGGTAAAACCAGCGCTCAACTGCACGTCTCGGTCGACATTCGGGACATCGACTGACTCGTCGCCGCCTTGGGGCGCCTTACCCATTTGTGATGTGAAATGCCCTGAACCGTCGCTGTGGAGGGTGAGAGTCCAGTGCGAGGGGTTCAGCTGGTCGTCGGTAAAGTCCGCCTGGACCACCGCGTTTTGATCGGCGCGGGCAGCCATTGAGATCGAGCAGGCCAGAATACCGGCCGTGGCAAGCAGAAAAGCCTTCATCGGGACGCCCTCTGTGCCAGTTGCCCTTGAGCCTGAAGAGTCTGTGCAGTATGAACGTGACAAATTGCTATCGCCAATGCGTCTGCGGCGTCGGCCGGTTCGGGAACGCCGTCCAGGTTGAGCAACCGCGCAACCATGAATTGAACCTGCTCTTTGCTGGCCATGCCATAGCCCACCACGCTCGATTTGATCTTAAGCGGTGCGTATTCGGCCACCGGTATGGATTGGCGGGCGGCCGCGAGAAGCGCGACCCCTCGGACCTGGCCAAGTTTAAGAGCGGATTTTGCGTTCACGGAATAGAAAACCTCTTCGATCACGACTGTGTCGGGGCGCCAGCGTTCGAGTTCGGCTGCCAATTCGCAGAAGACTTGGTCAAGCCGTTCGGGCAAAGACTTCAACTTTGAGAGCCTTATTGCGCCGAACGCCTTTGGAATCAGGCGTGGCACTCCCTCATCGTCATTCGAATCAACGACGCCAAAACCCGTCACCTCGGTGCCACAATCGATCCCAAATACCCGCATCCGGTCCAAGTTTAACCCATAATCGACGGTGCTGGATCGGCGGCGCCGGCTCTCACCCAACAGCGTCGCTTCAAGCAATTCAGCGCCCGCAACCTTCCGTCGTGTTTTCGCCGCGTTTTCAGCAGAAAGTACTGGCAATTTTGGTTCATTTCATAAAGTTTCATCTGCGGTCGATGACAGTCGTGTACCAGTCTTCGTATTTTCAGCGACAAAGTCGAAAAGACTGCGACAGGGTCTAATTGACTAAGACGGAGTTTCAATGTCGGTGAAGTTCCCATTTCGAGAACGAGTGAAGGGCGACGTGACGCAGTGGCTTCGGCAAGGGATATCGCCGCGCCGGCTAGCCCTGACGCTGGCCCTCGGTTTTGCAATCGGCTGCATTCCCGTTGTCGGCTTGCCCACCCTGGTATGCGCTGCGGTTGCCCTGGCATTACGGCTGAATGTGCCTGCGATTCAGGCCGCTAATTACGTCGCCATGCCTCTGCAGCTGGCGCTGATTGTGCCCTTCGTGCGGTTGGGCGGGCGGGTGACCGCCGCTGCCCCCCACCCCGACGCGATCTCGCTGCTCCGGCTCTCGCCACTGCACATGGCTACGCAGCTCAGCGGGTTGGCGGGCCAGGCTCTACTGGCATGGCTGCTGGTGGCCGTTCCGGCGGTTCTGCTGATTACAGCCACGCTGACCCCAATGTTGCGCCGGGTCCCACTGCTTGCCAGGGCTGAAGCCTCCGACTAACTCCTTCGGCGCGGCGTCGCCTTTCTTTGCCCTGACTCCCGGGTTCCAGTTTCTCTGCTCTTGGCTCACTTCCCTGCATATGGGTCGGGAACCGGCTGGGCGCTGTCGATCCAGGCTGAATAAATCATGTCGCGCAGCATGCTGGCGCCGGCCGCCAGTCGGGACGCAGTAAAGGCTCGTGACTCCGCCGTGCCGGCGCCAACGAATCCCCCCGCTTTCTCAAGCTGGTAGACCTTTTCAACGTATTTGGCCGTAGTTCGAATGTAGGCAACGTAGGCGTCGAACATATCGCCGGGAATGGCCTTTGCCGGCGTCATGAGCGGCTCCACATCAGAGGCGTGAATGTTGGCCGCCACGAACGGGCCCTCAAAAAGGTGATGAATCTGGTGGCTGGTGGTGTAGCCATTGGGATTGGGGCCCGTCCAGCCGTTGTATTGCACGGTAACGTGCAGCGGCTGCGAGGCATCGCCGACGTAATGGCCCAGCCAACCCGCATAAAAAATGATCGCAGCCTCGACGGGGGCGGTGTCTTCGCCTGCGGCGTGCATGGCACGGTACTGGCGCATCGCAGCTTTCAACCGCTCCCAGACTTCATCCGCCTCCCAGGGTTGCAGGCCGATCTTCTCCGGGCGCTGGCCGGCGGCAAACACCTTGGCCTCAAAGTCGAGTCGCTTGTGCGGAAGGGGCCCGAGAGCGTCGGCCAGCTCGAGATCGATAAAATGCTCGGGCGCCTGGGCCGCACTCAATTCCGGCTCAGCAGCAGAACGCCAGCGATCGGGTTCGGGCCCCAGATATTCAATCTCGTTGATGGCCGACGGTGTACGCAGAAAAGCAGGAATATCGTCTGGAAGAGTGGTAACTGCCAGCCGGTTGATCATGCGATGGCCTTCACTCTCCCAGGCGTGCGCCGGAGGCGTAAGCGCTGGAAAAACCATGGCAGCAACCACCAGGACTGAAAAACCAAGGGCAGGGTTGGAGCAAGAGCGGATCAACATGAAAGCCAGTATAAGGGTGGCTCGTGAAAATTGGATTTGACGTGGAAATGCACCCGGCTGGTCGCTGTGCCGGGCGTACACCGGCCTGTCCCCCGGTGTCAAAGTCGTAACTCTCTTGTTTCGCGGCGTTAGGCCGAACAACGAATTTATGTAGTGAGACGCTCCTCAATTGCTTATACTTACTGCCAATCGCGCTAAAGAATACGATGGTCGCGATAGACCTCGGCAAGTCCCCAACAGGCCCGCGCCGACGGCTTCTGTAAGAAGGCGCAAAAGAGCACTTAAGGGGCAAGCGCGTTCTATTTGTTCCCTGTTGAGCCTCGAAAGGCTCAAGAACGCAGCCTCGCGGGGGGGTGAAGGTGGAGGGAATGGCGAACCAGCCGGAGGAAACGCCGACGACTAGAACAGCGTCGTCAGGATCCGCTTTAGAGCGCATCCGGGCCCTGATTCTCTGGCCTACCCTCGGAATCCTTTCGTTTGCGCTCTGCATTCTCTCGGTATTCCTGCGCATGACTGGCGGTCCGGGATATGACCCGATCCTGGTCTTCTCCGCTGCGGTGGCCGCAGCCGTTCTGGCGTTGCGTCTGGCAGCAAGAACGCGGGCTGCAGCTCTGCCCATTGTCGCGGGTTCCGATTCGCACAAGGACCTTTTGGATTCGACCGGTCCGGCCGTAGTGGCGCTGGGCAAGGACGGAAAGCTGTTTTACGCGAATCCCGCCGCGGAGAGGCTGCTCGGATACGATGCAACGGAATTCGGAAACCAATGGCGGACCACCGACATCTTTGCACCCGGCGAAGGAGCCCGCCTGCTCGCCGAAATGGAGAAGCTGGCTGGCGTGGATGGTCCGCCTCGGAACTCCCGCGAAGAGGGACTGGCAGCCTACGTCGAGTGCCTGCGCGCGTTGCCGCCCAGCATGGTGCCCAGCTTCGACGTTCAAATCATGCGAAGGGGCGGTGAGTCCTTCGCGGCCACCCTTCATATTTCGGCAATGCGCGATGGGAGCGGAATCGTAACTGGCCTGGTCGCTGTTGCGGTCGATAAAACCGCGACCATCCGGCAGGAAGAGACCTCACGCGAATCGCTCGAGCGGTATCGGGATCTGTTTGAGAACTCGACCGAGATGATCGCAACCATCAGCCCTTCCAGTCGTTTCCTCTACGTAAACCCTGCATGGAAACGATGCTTTGGCCTCGATGATGCGGCCATGTTGAACCTGGCGTCGTTTGAAGACCTTTTCAGTTCGAGTGGGCGCAGCGAGGTGGCATCGCTCTTCCGGCGAGCGCTGGTCGGAGAAATTATCGACCGCGCTCCATTAAGGCATCACACCTCTGACGGCAGAGTCCTGGAGTTCGAACTCAGCCTCAGTCAGCGTCAGAAGGCCGGCGATCCGCTGGCGGTCAGGTGCCTGCTGCGCGACGTGACGCAACAGAAACAGCGCGAGAACCGGCTGGCGCTGCAAATTGCCGTAAGTCAGATTGTGGGCGAAAATGCATCTCCTGAAGTCGCCTCGATGCGGATTCTTGAAGCTCTGTGCATCTCTCAGGAATGGGATGTTGCGATCGAGTGGCTGGTTGATGCAAAGGGGAATCGACTGGAGTTTTCCACCGCCTGGGGCGCCCCCGGACGACGGCCTGAAGCTCTGATTCAGGAAAGCATGGGGCTGACGTTGGAACGCGGTAACGATCTGCCTGGTCAGGCATGGAAAGAAGGTCGGCCGCTATGGGTTGAGGACCTGAACACGGTGCCACCCAGCCCCCGGGTCAAGCTGGCTATGGGACAGCAGATGGTCTCGGGCTGGGCCATTCCTGTCCGCTTTGGACACAAGGTGCTGGCGGTTCTTGAGTTCTTCAGCCACTACAATCTGCGCGAAGACCGTGAGGCGATGGCCGCAACTGAGTCCGCGGCATCAACACTCGGACAG
Organism: Acidobacteriaceae bacterium; assembly: GCA_030044455.1. Classification (GTDB taxonomy): domain Bacteria; phylum Acidobacteriota; class Terriglobia; order Terriglobales; family Acidobacteriaceae; genus Telmatobacter. The sequence continues at coordinate 6,845 of JASHVU010000552.1, forward strand.
ATGCTGGCCCGCACCCACGAGCGGGGACGCGCAGAAGAGCTGTCGCGGCAGCAGGAAATTCTACTCGACTCGGTTGCCGACGGCATCTTTGGGGTCGACAACCGGGGCATGATCAGCTTCGCCAATCCGGCTGCGGCTCGCATGCTGGGAGCTGAGGCTGATGCACTCAAAGGCAAACCTGTTCACGATGTGCTGCACGGAGCCGCCAGGCCCGGCAAAAAGTGCGGCGACGATTGTCTTTTGAAACGGAATAGTTCGCACGCAAGGGCTGCAGCGGGCGAAGATTCCATCTTCAGGGCCGATGGAAGCGCCTTCCCTGCCGAGTATGTGTTGACTCCGATCGCCAATCAGGGACGTTTCGCCGGTTCGGTGCTGAGCTTCCGCGACATCAGCCAGCGCTATGCCCTCGACCGCTTGAAAGACGAGTTCATTTCCACCGTCAGCCACGAGTTGCGAACGCCGCTCACTTCCATCCGTGGCGCCCTTGGCCTGCTCTCTTCGGGAATTCTGGGGAATGTGAACGACAAGGCGGCGAACCTGCTGCGAATCGCACTCACAAACTCTGACCGGCTGGTGCGCCTGATCAACGACATTCTGGATCTGGAGCGCATCCAGAGCGGCCGCGAGCCTCTGTTGTTCCGGACCATCCAGTTGGCCGAAGTGGTGAGGCAGGCGATCGATGGAATGCAGCCGGTCGCCGATGCCGCGGGCGTGCAACTCATTCACGATACAACCCACGTCGAACTGGCAGCCGATCCGGATCGGCTGCTCCAGGTGCTCACCAATCTGCTCTCCAACGCAGTCAAGTTCTCCCCGCCAAACTCAACTGTTTCGGTAATGATGCGCCCCGGACTCAGCGGCGTCACTCTGTCGGTTATCGACCAGGGGCGCGGCATTCCCGCCGACAAGCTGGAGGCAATCTTCGGACGATTCCAGCAGGTCGATGCCTCCGATTCCCGGCAAAAGGGCGGCAGCGGTCTCGGTCTTGCCATCTGCCGAACCATCGTCCTGCAGCACACCGGTCGGATTTGGGCGGAGCGGAACCCGGTCCGCGGTTCGACTTTCCGCGTGTTCCTGCCCTATCAGCCCACAAAGCCCGAGCCGGGATCACCACTGGAACCTGAAGACGTGGCTGAAAACGGAGTTGTGCTCCTGGCCGGCGTGGCTGGCGAATCGCATACTCGGATTGCGAACCAGTTGATGCGCCATGGATTCAGGGTCATTGTCGCATCCACAACCGAAGAGACCCTGGCTGCGGCCCACGAACCGGTCCAGGCAATCCTGCTCGACACCTCCCTCGACGGAATGAACGGCTGGGAAATTCTGCCCAAACTGCGCAAGGTTGATCGCGAAGGGCACACGCCAATCGTCTTGCTGTGCGTCGAAGGTCCTCAAGGAGCAGCCGATCTGCCCCAGGGTGCGGAAGGACATTTGATCGAGCCGCTCGAAGAAGATACTTTGCTTTCTGAACTTGCCAGGGTGCTCTGCGGCCCCGGAGAAAAAGCCCGCATTCTCGTTGTGGAAGACGACCTGGACCTGGCCGGGGTCATTGCAGCGGTTTTCAATCGGGACGGAATTGAAGTCAAGGTGGCCCATACCCTGCACGATGCAACGGATAGCTGCGCCAAATTTGAACCCCATCTCATGGTGCTCGACATTGGATTGCCCGATGGCAACGGTTTCAACGTGGTTGACTGGCTCCGCCAGAGGGAGAATCTCGCCCGGTTGCCGCTGGTCGTCTATTCAGGCCGCGATCTTTCCCCGGCTGAGCGGCGCATGCTCACGCTGGGGCCAACACATTTTCTGGCCAAGGCTCGCGTCCAGCCCCAGCAGCTTGAAGCGCTTGTGCTCACCATGCTGCGGCGAACTCGAATCATGGATGAAACAGCATCGTCGGAGCCAACCATACCGAATTCGTAAGTCTTTCGTAACTATCTCGCCATCGACAAGCCGATGCGCGGAACCAACAATGGAATTCGAGGAAAGTTCACGTGACACGCAAGGTCCTCATCATCGACGACGAAGACGATATCCGCGAAGTAGCTGCGCTCAGCCTTGAAAGCGTTGCAGGCTGGGAAGTGATTACCGCCGGGTCAGGTGCCCAGGGGCTGGCTCGCGCTGCCGAGCACCAGCCTGACGCCATTTTGCTGGATGTGATGATGCCGGGCATGGATGGCCCGACAACATTTATAGAGCTGCGCAAGAATCCTCATACGGCAAAGATTCCCGTGCTGCTGCTGACCGCAAAGGTGCAGAGCACCGATCAGCGCCGATTCGCCGATTTGGGCGTTGAGGCGGTGCTTTTCAAGCCTTTCGATCCCATGACCCTCTCCACGCAGATCGAAAGCGCACTGGGCTGGAGCTGAGGCGCTTCGCACCGTGGACTCTTTGGACGAGAGCGAGGACCGGAAAAAGGGAGCTGAGATTACTGCGGCGCTCGATCGCCTGTGGGTCCGGTTCCTTCCTGAAATACTGGCCCGCGTGGAGATTCTTGAGTCCGCTGCGCTGGCTCTGGGCAGCGAAACGCTCTCCCCAACTCAACGGGAATCCGCAACCAGCGCTGCCCACAAGCTGGCTGGCACCTTGGGCACTTTCAGTCTGGTGCGCGGAACTGAAGTGGCGCGAGAGCTCGAGCATCTCTATGCCAGTGGCGAAGGGCCCAGCCCCGAAACCGCTGCGCAGAAGGCCCGGGAGCTGCGGGAGATGATCGAAGGGCGCTCTGCGACGGCGGCCGGCTGAAGCATTCCACAACAGAATCCCCTGTTATATACCTGCTCCCGTACGGGAACCAATTAAACTTTCCTAGGATGTTCTCTCACGATCCATTCGCGCCACAGCTTGACTTGACCTTTGAAGAACCGCGAAGCGCCCGCCGCATCTGGCCGGTGCGCGAATTGGTGGCGCAGGTGCGGGAGCTGGTCGAACAGGAATACAGTGACGTTTGGGTCGAAGGCGAGATATCAAACTTCCGCCCTGCGCCCTCCGGCCATGTCTATTTCACCCTCAGAGACGCCGACGCCCAGTTGCCTATCGTGCTCTTCCGCCGCCAGGCCATGCTGCTGCGCTTCAGGCCTGAAGACGGCCTGCACGTGCTGGTGCGCGGACATGTGAGCGTCTACGAGCAGCGCGGGCAAATGCAATTGGTAGCGGAAACCATGGAGCCGGTGGGCGCAGGTTCGCTGCAGCTTGCCTTTGAGCAACTGAAAGAGCGGCTGAAGGCCGAGGGCCTCTTCGATGCCGCACGCAAGCGGCCCTTGCCGGCTTTTCCCCGCGCCGTCGGAATTGTTACTTCCCCAACCGGCGCGGTCATTCGCGATTTCCTGAACATCGTCAACCGCCGTCATGCAGGCTTGAGCATCTTTCTTTTCCCGGTAACGGTGCAAGGCGACTCTGCTCCGGGGGAGATTGAAGCAGCCATTGAATCGCTCCATCAGGCAAATATCGTCGACCTCATAGTCGTCGCGCGCGGCGGGGGCTCGCTTGAAGATCTGGCAGCCTTCAACTCCGAGCGCGTGGCCCGCGCGATTGCCGGATCAAAACTTCCCGTGGTCTCCGCAGTTGGCCACGAAACCGATTTCACCATCGCCGACTTTGCTGCCGATCTTCGCGCTCCCACTCCTTCTGCCGCCGCAGAGCTGATCACCGAAGCACAGCACAAAATTGCAGAGCACCTCGCAGAACACTCTCATCGGCTCGAGCGGGCGATGCGTTTCCAGCTACTGAAGGCTCACCAGCGATTGCATCGCGTGCCGGCCACCCGCGCCGAGACGCGCCTTTCTACCCTGCTGCACGGGTCTGCGCAAAGGCTCGATGAACTCAGCCTCCGTCTTGAAGGCGTGATCGCGGCGCAATTGCAGTCAGGCCGCAATCATGTCGCCAATCTTGCGGCATCGGTTCTGCGTCACGATCCCCGTCAGCAGGTAGCCCATGCGCGCGAGCACCTGAATGACTTCCGTTCCCGGCTGGCGCGCACACTCGAGCGGCGCATACAGATTGCAACCGCCAGCCTCGGCTCACTCGACGCGCGCCTGCATTCACTCTCGCCTCTCGCTGTTCTCGATCGCGGCTATGCGCTCGTCATTGCAGCCGATGGCGCTATCGTCAGATCGGCGACGCAGATCCAAGCAGGGGAAACACTCACGACACGAATTTCAGACGGAAGCTTCACGAGTCGCGTCACAGGCGTTGCGAAGGTCCAATCAGAATCTAAAGAGAACGGGAAACGATGACAGCCGGCACGCGCAAGCTATTTGGCACTGACGGAATTCGCGGAGTTGCGGGCGAATATCCCCTCGATCCACGAACTGTTTACGCGACTGGACTGGCGCTGGGCCACTCGTTGAAGAAAAAAGACCCGCGGCCGCGCGTTCTGCTGGGGCGCGACACGCGCGAATCGAGCCCCTGGATAGCAACAACACTGGCCGCGGCTCTGCGCCAGACCGGCGCGAAGGTTGAAAGCGCCGGCGTCGTACCGACGCCGGCCATCGCTTACCTGGCACGCGCGCACGGTTTCCAGGCTGGCGTGGTCATTTCTGCCTCGCACAATCCCTGGCACGACAACGGCATCAAGCTCTTTGGCGGTGACGGATTTAAATTGCCCGACGCGGTGGAACTGGCTATAGAAGAAGAGATCCTGTTCCATGCGTCGACGGGCAGCGTTGCTGATGTCAACAGCCTGCCGCCCGTCGAAGACAAGCCGGCGCTGCAGAGCGATTACATCCAGTTTCTCCGCACCTCGCTCCCCAACCTTTCGCTGGGCGAGATGAAGCTGGTTGTGGATTGCGCGAACGGCGCTGCGGCGGCGGTTGCGCCGGAACTCTTCCGGCGTCTCAATCGAGATGGGTGCGCAACGGTGACGCTGCTGAACGTTGCCCCGGATGGGCGCAACATCAATGCCAACTGTGGCGCGCTCCATCCTGATTTCGTGGCCGCAGAAGTGAAAGAGCGCGGCGCTATCATGGGCCTCACCTTTGACGGCGACGCCGATCGCTGCATGCTGGCCGGCTCGCACGGCAACGTGATCAATGGCGATGCAATCCTGCTGATGGTCGGCCGCGATCTGAAGGCCCGCGGTCTGCTCGCCGGTGATCTGGTTGTCGCCACCACCATGTCGAACATGGGGCTCGAAGCGGCGCTCAAACGCGGCGGCATCAGCATGCTGCGCGCACCGGTGGGCGATCGCTACGTTCTTGAAGAAATGCTGAAGTCGAAAGCTGCGCTGGGAGGCGAGCAGTCCGGGCACGTCCTGCTCCCGCATCTGGCCACGACCGGCGATGGATTGCTGACAGCACTTGTGATTCTTGAGCTGGTTTCGCGCACCGGCAAGACCGTGGATGAGTTGACAGCTGACTTGAAGGTTTTTCCCCAAGTGATTGTGAATGTAAAGGTAAAAGAGAGAAAGCCGTTAA
>JASHVU010000553.1 GCA_030044455.1 Acidobacteriaceae bacterium
TTGCGATGTCCGACATTATTCATCAGGAGACGGGCGGGACCGCTGTTGTTTACCACAACGATATCGATGCCTCCGTCGTTGTCGATGTCGCCGAACGCTGCGCCGCGGCCTACCTCCAAACGCGAAAATCCGCTTCCGGCGCGGCTGCTGACGTCCTCAAATCGACCGTTGCCAAGATTGTGGAGCAAAAGATTGGACTGGGCATACGGATACAGGCTGCCCTTCCGAGCTTGCTCTTCAACGATCCTCACCGCGCCGTTGACGAAAAACAGATCCAACCATCCGTCGTTATCGTAGTCCAGCATGCCAACACTGTATCCCGTGTAGCGCTGCGTGGCGAGAGCGATGCCGCTCTGGTAAGACATATCGTCGAACCACCCCTTGCCGTTGTTGGCAAACAGGTCGGCGTGTTGACCAGCGATCGTCGGCACCACCAGATCTTCAAAGCCATGGCCCAGCAGATCGCCGGCATCTACACCCATACAGGATTGCGGATTTCCATCCCGATCCACAGCGCAGCCGGCTGCCAGCGCGTCGTTTCTGAAGGTTCCGTCGTGCTGATTGACCCACAGTTCATTGGGACGGCTGTCGTTGGACACGAAAAGGTCGGGCCAACCGTCGCCATTGAAATCGGCGCAAATTGCTCCCATCGCGCCATTAAACTCGCTGCCGATTCCCGAACGCGCTGTGACGTCTTCAAATGTGCCATCGCGGCGGTTGCGAAACAGGCGATTGGGCAAAGGATTCAGTGTCAAGGGACTGCAATAATCTTCAGCTCCACTGGGAGAAAGACACTTGGTCAGATTGGTGAACCTGAAATCCAGGTAGTTGGCAACGAAGAGGTCGAGCCAGCCATCCCGGTCATAGTCGACGAAAGCAGCACAGATGCTCCAGCTCGCAACGTCGGTGCCTGTCTGTGCGGTGACATCGGTGAATGTGCCGTCGCCGTTGTTGCGCCACATCTGGTTGTGGCCGAGATTCGTGATGTAGAGATCGACCCAGCCATCGTTATTGAAGTCCCCAGCCGTGACCCCCATGCCGTATCCCTCGGCTCTGATTCCGCATTCTTCCGTAACGTCAACGAATTTGAGCGTGCTGGCGCCATCGGCGCTGCGAACCGAATCGTTGCGATAAAGCCGGCCGCGCAGTGGCAACTGCGGATGAAATGTGGCCTTGCTGACGTCGATTGGGCCGAGCATCGAGCCCTGGACAATGAAGATGTCGAGGTCTCCATCGTTGTCGTAGTCGAAAAGCGCAACGCCCGACCCCATAATTTCAGGATAAAAATGGAAGCCCGACATGCCGTTGAAATGCACAAAATCGATCCCGGCTTCTTTGGTCCGATCGCTGAAAATCTCCTCCGCCGGCGTGGGAGGCATGGCAAACGCAAGCTGACGCCCGAAGGCTGCAGTTGCCGCGAGCTTTGCAAAGTCGCGCCGGTTGATGTGATTCCTCATGAAGTTGCTTGCTCCGAGACAAATGCGACGCCGCGAAAGGGCAACCCGCCTTGCCGACTGCGCCAGCTAGCGATAAACCCTGATGTAATCCACGTACATATCGACGATGTTTCCGTAGCGTGAGAGATCCACGGGCCATCCGCCGCCTGTGGCAAGATTGACCATAAAATAAGTGGGATCCTGCACGGCAAGAGGCGAAGCAGGCAGTTTCAACACTTCAATGTTGTCGAGGTAGAACACGAACATATGTTTCGTTACCAGCAAGCCGTAAGTATGGGGGGTGTCGGCCCACCCACCGCCTCCGCCCACTTTGCGCATATCGACAGGGTTAGCTTTGCTGGTAATGTCAGCGGTCTTGTATCCCCACATATGCGGGGTAATCATATATTCTCTCGGGGCGTTTGGATGCCTGGGGCCATCACCGCCGTAGGCCTCGATGATGTCCAGTTCGTCGCTCTTGTCGCCCCATTTGCCATCTTTGTATTCGTCGGTCAATGTCCACCACGCCGGCCATGTACCGATTGCATCGGGCGCTATGAAGCGGCACTCCATGTAATAGGGAGCCTTTACCGTGAAGCCAGTCGCGTCTCGCGAGTTGATTGATGAGATCAGCCCGGTTGTGTTTCGCAGGGCATTGGCACGGATGATGAGGTAGGTGTCACGCTGGAAAAACGGGCCGTCGGGCGTCGGATCCGAAAATGGTATTTGGCTGAAGTCCAGGCCGTCAGGTTTGTGTGCCCCATAGCGTGTCCCATAGCCTGATCCCGAAATGGAGAGCGACCCGGTGAAATCATCACTGAATACCAGTGACATTCCTACTGCTCCGGGAGGTGCTGTTTTGGGGATGCCCTCGTTCCATGAAATTCCAGCGGTGTTGTAGAGCTGCAGATAACAGGTGTCGATGTAGCCGTCGGAAATGCGTTTGCCAGTAATTCTTACCGTAATTGGACCGTGCGGATACCGATCAGCGGGGAAATCAAATGATCCATAGCCTTTGCCGTCGAGCGAAATTGAAGCTACGGTTGAGTCGGAGCCGTACTGGCCGCCTGGCAGCCAGCTTCTTGCTTCGAGAGGGCTGAGATATCCTTCTGCACGGACGTGGATCGATGTGGTTCCGTATACGTCGGATCGATAGTCCGGAGAAGTGACAGCTATGATCTGGGCGCTAACGTGCTGCATGGCTGCGAACATGAAGGCGGAGAACAAGGCAAGAATGAGTGGACTTCTCTTCATCTGGTGATTTCCCTTGAAAGATGAAGCGTGCAAGCTGGGACTATTTCTGGCCGGATCCGATAAGAATGCTTTAGCCATCTCTTTTCCGGATTGCTGCCGGTGCTCACGAAATACCGGCCATCGCACCATGACGAATAGCCAGAAGCATACCTGAATTTCCCCGCGGCCCGAACATGACCTTCGGAAATGCCAGACCGCGGTCGTCACTCGTCTTCCGCCAGCGAAGTTCCGGTGCACGGATCGATTTTCACCGGATGCGGGTCTCTCTTTTTCGGCCAGAGATATGGATGCCTGACTAAGTCGTCCTTCGTGCCAATCTGGATCCGGGCCGACCACTTCGGAGTATTCTCGATCGGCTCAATCATACCTTCCGGAGTGAAGTGCAATGGCGGACTCCAGAATTGAAGGTCGTGCCCCTTTTCGCCATCGGGTCTTGAACCCCATCGATCCCCCATCCACAAAAATGCGGGACCAGCCGGGGTAAGAACCTGTGCAACAAACGTTTGCTGCGCCGTGACACGCGGCTTGCCGCCGGCTTGTCGATTGATGTCCCCTTTTTCGGTGTACGGCCCGAGAGGACTCGACGCGATGAGGACCCGAACGCCACTACCGGAAGAGCAGAAGCAGCAGGTTGAGTCGAACAAAGCATAATATCGATCGCGATTGCGGAACAGAGCCGGTGCTTCGCAACCGATGCCGAGCACTCCGCTCCTATCGTTTGTCGCGCCAAGATAGTCGGGGGTCAAACGCTGGATTCGGATCGAATGGTTCTGGCCGATCGTGGTGTAAATGAAGTAACCGGCGCCATCGCTGTCGACGAACAGACTGCCGTCACCGATTCCGTCAACGTATCCTGCAACTTCGACTTCTGCATTCACAATCTTGAATGGCCCGACGGGAGTATCGCCGATCGCCACGCCCACCTTCCCCGCCCAGAGGGTGGGATACCAGTTGTACCAGAGAACATATTTGCGTGTGAATGCGTTGTAGACGACATAAGGACGATAGTAGACACCGTCGGGAGGAGATTCGAGCAACTCGCCATCAAAATCCCACTCCTTTAAATTGCGCGAGCTGTAAACACGAAAGCGGTTGTTGATGCTGTAGCCTGCGCTTTTTCCGTAAGCCGTCCCGTACAAATAGTAGCGCCCGTCAAAATATTTGAGGCAGCCATCATGAGCGTCGATAATCTGGCCGTTGGTGTCGCGTCTGGGTTCCAGATTGTCAACATGAACGTTCTGAAAATTGGGATGTTCGCTGATTGCGCATGACGCAGACACGGCCAGAGCGATAAATGCGGCGAGAAAGTGGCGCCTCGCGGGGCGTCGTACTGCCACACGGAAGGTAAGCATGTTCGCGTGGAGCACGCCCTGGGCATTATCGCACCGCAAATTGTGTCACTCCTCTCTTCGACGCTCCGATTTTCCATCCGCTCGCGGTCCGGAGGTCAGCCTTGGTTGACTGGGGAGCTCGGGGAATTACTCCAGAAGTGACCAACCTCTGGATGCATTTGTTTGATCCACCTTGCCGCGGCAATCATATTCGCTGCACCGGCCTGGCGCACCGTCACCCACTCAGGCTTGCTTCCAAATGGCGAGTGAGAATGATCGAGGGTGCAGTTCGTCGAGTTCCAGCAGGGGCTTGAGACGTCACCTGTTCCCTGTTCACTCACGATCTCCCTGGCCGTCCGGATAATGACTCCTCCGTACTGCCCGGGATTCAAGGGAACAACGAATTTTGTCCACCAATAGCACCCGAAGCCGTTCACATTGGTGTCAAAGAGGTTCATCACGATAGTGCCTGATCCATTGGCTGACTGTTCTACGTAGCCATCGGGATAAATGTGGATGAATGCGTCCGCGGCGCGAATGGCTCTGGCTCTGAAATCTCTAAACTCAGGATTGACCTGGCTAACATCGCCGCCCACCCGTTCGGCCTGCTCAAACATCGCGTATGCGGCAGTCATCATCATGTGCGGGGAGGTGAACAGGTCGTGCTGGAATGTGCACTTGGCATCTGGAGGAGGAATTTTGTCGCCGTATCCGAAATTGCACTCCTCCTCAAACAAGTCCTGGCCGACACCGAATTCTGCTCCGGCGAT
>JASHVU010000554.1 GCA_030044455.1 Acidobacteriaceae bacterium
CGGCGGCGATTTGAGCGGGAACAATCTCTCCGACTTTCTGCTCGGCGATGCGTCTTCGTTTGTCCAGGCGGGCGGATTGTATCTGAACTTCAGTGGCAACCTGTGGAGCGCCTTCTTCCAGGACAACTGGCACACGACCTCGCGTCTCACCGTAAGCGCCGGTGTGCGCTGGGATCCGTTCTTCCCCTACACCGACAGCTTGGGGCGAGTCGGATGTTTTGTGCCGGGAGCGCAATCGACGCGCTACCCCAATGCACCTCAGGACCTGATCTTCGGCGGCAGCCACCACGACCCTGGGTGCCCCGCATCCTCCATTTACAACAACGTGAGCAATATCGGCCCTCGTGTGGGCTTTGCATACCAACTGACTGCTGATGGCAAGACCAGCATCCGCGGCGGTGCGGGCTACTATTACCAGGCGCCTAATGGAGTAGCATTTGAAGACGTTGTCGGCATTCCTCCCTTTGCTCCGATCGTGAGCATTACGAACACCAATTTCACCAATCCCTACACCGCTGCCGGCGTCACAAATCCCTTTCCTGCATCGTTTGGACCTATCGATCCGGGACCGTCAGCCACGTTCCCTCAGGACATATCGTTTACCCAGATTTTCGACAGGCACTTCCGCCTCCCCCAGATCCTGATCTATAACCTGACCTTCGAACGGGGATTCGGCAACACTTGGTTTATACGCGCAGAATATGCTGGAAATCACGGAGATCATCTGGGCGGTACTGGAGATCAGGAGTCAGGGCTGCTCCAGTTGAACCCCTCGGTTTATATTCCAGGGCAGTCCTCGGAAAACAATATTCAATCGCGGCTCATCTATCCAAACTATGGATTCATCGCTTCCATTAACTCGGGCGTGAATAGCAACTACAATGCCGGCCAGGTGGAACTCCAAAAACAAGTAAGCTACGGCCTCAGCTTCCAGACCAATTTCACGTGGTCGCGCGCCTTGAATGACTATGGCCCTGATGGAGAGCCTGGGATATTTGGCGTTTACGGCATCAATACCTGTGGCTGTGGCCGAGCCCTTGACTACGGTCCTGACGCCGGAGACGACAATAAGGTCATCCGATTTTCAGGAAACTATGCCTTTCCTCGAATACCGATTAAGGGGTTTGTGGACAAGGCAATTAACGGATGGAACCTGAGCTCCGTCACCAACTGGCAAACGGGCTTTCCGTTTACGTCGTTCGCTGAAGACGACAATTCCTTCAGCGCGATGGGAAATGATCGTCCGGACATTACGGTGCCAAATATTAATCAGACGCAGTTGAGTTCAAGCCGCTCCCATGCCGCGATGGTCAATGAATGGTTCAACACTACTGATTTTGAGCCGAATGCTGTCGGCACCTACGGTAACATCGGCAAGAACTCTCTCCGTGGGCCAAGGCTGTTCACTACGGATCTGGCTCTGTTGAAGGACGGAAAGGCAGGCGAGCACGCCGGCTATGAATTCCGGGCCGAATTCTATAACGTTTTCAACAACGTCAACTTTGGTGCTCCCGATGCAGGACTTCAAGACAGCAATTTTGGACAAATCAGCTCTTCCGGGGATCCTCGAATCCTGCAGATGGCGCTGAAGATCAAGTTCTAACCAGCTTTCAGCCAATCAGGGTGCCGGGAGACACGTAAGTGGCGTCGTGCCAAATTACATGTCTCCCGGCACCCTGATTGCATGAAGACAATAACGATGCTCAATCGGGGGATAAATGGAATGCATCGCCGCAGTGAGTGAGCCAAAGATGCTGGAGAAATGCCGACACAGTCTGCAGATTGCCGGATTCTTAATGCCCCTCCTGTTGAGGATGGGGACACTTTCCGTTTATGCCCAAATCAGTAGGCCTTACGTGGAGGAGGCCCTGGCGCAGCCCACGCGAGACGTTCCGTTCAGGCAATATCAGCTGCAGGAATTCTTATTCAAGCGAATTCCTCCACTGCCCACTCTCACCACTCCTGCATTGTGGAGTGCGGAAGAGGAGCGGGTGCGCAAGCACGCTCTCGACGATGTTGCCTATCACGGCTGGCCGCGTGAATGGATTGATTCTGCCCCGAAATTCGAGGAAATGGGGGTCATTGAAACCAGCCACGGATATCGGATTCATAAACTGCGTTTTGAAGTTGTGCCTGGTTTCGAGTCGACCGCGCTTCTCTATGAACCAGCGAAGATTACCGGTCGTGTTCCTGCCATTCTGAACCTGCTCGGACACGAGCCGGAGGGGATCGGGGTGGAATACGAACAAAAGCGTTGCATTAACTTCGCCAAGCGCGGCATCGTCGCCCTCGACCTGGAGTTCATTGGTTTCGGAGAGCTCGCGAATAAGGAAAACGCGCACGATTTCGCCGCCCAGTTGAATCTGGTCGGTTCAAATGCGCTGGGAATCTTTTACCTTTCCATGCGGCGAGGGCTGGATTATCTGAGCGGATTGCCGGAAGTTGACCCAACCCGGATCGGCGTAACCGGGCTCTCCGGAGGGGGATGGCAAACGATCATGCTGAGCGCCCTGGATCCACGCGTCGCGGTCGCGGTCGAGGTGGCCGGGATTGGCTCGCGCGAGTCGAACCTCACCCATCCGGTAGATACCGACGAAATCGAAGAGGACGCGCCCGATTTAATGCAGGATCAAGACTATCCAGAATTCATCGCGTTACGGGCGCCTCGCCCCACGATGGAGATCCACAATGCTACGGATTCCTGCTGTTTTCGGGCGCCTCTGGTGAAGCCCTACTTATACGAACAGGTAAAGCCATTCTTTCAGCTCTACGGAGCCTCCGATAACCTGGCCTGGAGCGAGAACCTCTATCCTGGATCACACAATTATCAATTGGATAATCGCAACCAGGCCTATCGATTCTTCAGTACATTTTTCAAATTACCGTTATTGAATGGCGAGATATACAGTGACAATGAAATCCGAACCCTGCAAGAGCTTTCCATCGGAGTACCGGCCGATAACTTGACCTTCGTCACCCTGGCGAG
>JASHVU010000555.1 GCA_030044455.1 Acidobacteriaceae bacterium
CCCATGCAGTCACCTGCGCAAAGTGCCATCAGCGCGTGACAGATTTCTACGCTCATTCGCCTATGCGGCATGCCATGGCCGACGAAGGCGCCAATGCCGGCCTTGAGGCGCATCCCAACCTGAGCCTGCAGAAGAACGGATACACCTACTCAGTGCAGACCAAAAACGGCAAAAGCACATACACCGTTTCCGACGGAGCAGGTACGATCAGCCTTCCTATCCGCTGGGCCATGGGAGAGCACGCGCAAACGTGGGTGCTTGAGAAGGACGGTCACTTTTATGAGAGCCTGGTGAGCTTTTACCAGCGCGACCTGACACTGGCCACCACTCCCGGAGACGAAGATATCGTGCCGCACAATCTTAACGAGGCGGTTGGCCGCGAGCTGCCCTTGTGGGAGGTGCGCAACTGTTTTACTTGTCATACGTCGGGCTACCACCCGGATGAGAAGCTGGATGGACAAAAGCTCGCCCCCGGCCTGAACTGCGAGCGCTGCCATGAGGGCGCCTTGGAGCACATGGCCGACGCCGAACGCAAGGACCTCACCTCCCTTCCCGACTCGCTCGACGAGATGAATGCGCGTGAGACGTCGAATTTCTGCGGAAGATGCCATCGCACCTGGGACAGGGTTGTGCGCGAAGGCTGGCATGGGCCTCCGACAGTGCGCTTCCAGCCCTACCGGATCGCGAACAGCAGGTGCTTCGACGCAAAAGACAAACGCATCAGCTGCCTGGCTTGCCATGATCCGCACCAGGAAGCCAACAAAAGCCCTGCCTTTTACGATTCGAAGTGCCTCGCCTGCCACTCGGGCACAAATCAGACGCGGACTGTATCGGCTTCGGCAACGGCGTCGGCAGAAGCGCCAAAGATCTGCCCCGTGGCCAAGGAGAACTGCGTGAGTTGCCACATGCCCAAGGTAGCGCTCGCCGGGGGCCATGCCATCTACACCGACCATGAGATCCGGATTGTGAAGGCGGGAGAACCGTATCCGAATTAGCCGGGCTGATCACGTGACGCCGAAGGAGGTACCGCGGCACCCTGTCCCTGGGGCCGCTCCGGGCAGGCGGCAAAGCTCCCGCAACCCGGTGCATAAGCGCATCGGCCCGTTGTCGCCAACGAAGCGCTCAAGAGCAGAAAGTGCAACGCGATGAATCCGGAGTGCGGGCCGTTATTCCTGTCGTAGGGCACGCATCGGGTCAACGCCGGCGGCGCGGGCTGCAGGTATCGCGCTGGCAACAAGAGCGACCGCGGACAATCCAGCCACCGCAAGCAGATATGTGAGCGCATCCAGCGGCTTAATGTCGTAAAGTGACGAGGCCAGTGCGCGTCCCACCAGCATCGCGAGCGGCACGCCCATCGCCACTCCGGTAATCGTGAGCGCCAGGCTGTCTTTCAAAATCATCCACACCACCTGGCCGCGCCGCGCGCCCACGGCCATGCGGACCCCGATTTCAGCCGTCCTCACGCTCACGCGGTACGCCAGCGTTCCATAAAGGCCGGTGCCCACCAGGACGACTGCCAGCAGACCGAAGAACCCGGCCAGGCGTGCGAACAGAATCTGGTGGGCGATGGTTGTATCAAACTGCGCGCGCTGCGTCATGGGCTGTATCAGCGGCAGATCGGGATCGAGCTGCTGCACCGTCTTGCGCGCCGCGGGCAGAATCGCCATCGGATCGCCGTGCACACGCAGTTCCACTTGCATGACTCCTATGACCGGAATCTGCGCATACATAACCCAGGCCATGGGAATCGGCTCTTCGTCGATGCTGCGGTATTTGTGGTCTTTCACCACACCGACGATATTGAACGTGGCCTGTCCGTTATCGGGCCCAAAGGTGTGGCCCAGCGGATTCACATTGGGCAGAAAGCGCCGTGCGAATTCCTCGTTGATAATTCCGACAAAAGGCTTAGCCGCGGTGTCGGAATCGGCGAAGTCGCGGCCGGCCAGCACCGGCACGCCCAGCGTAGCGAAGAAATCCGGCCCCGCGACGTTGCTGCGCACTGTCCTCGAAGCGCCGTTGGGTACATCCGGCATTCTGCCGTCCACCATCACGCCGCTGTTGTTTGACCACCCTGACCCAAGCCGCTCCTCCATGATGGTTACTGATTCCACGCCCGGCAAAGCGCGCAGCTTGCCGATCAAGTTGACGTAGAAGCTTCTGCCGGCCTGAAGCGACGGAATGTTTGGATTCACGCCGAAGACAACCAAACCGTCTACTTGCATTCCAAGCGGAGTATTTTCGAGATTGCGCAGGGTGCGAATCAGCAGGCCTGCGCTCACCAGCAACACAACGCACAGCGTCATCTGCAACGCGACGATCATTCTGCCCATGCGGGATTTACCCGCGTCGGTGTGGGACGCTGCCGCCGACGTCCTGATCGCGAGTTCGGCTTTGCCGGCCAGCGCCACACGCAACGGAGCCAACCCAAACAGCAATCCGGCCAATGCCAGCACGCCCAGCGTGAACAGCAGCACAATCCTGTCCGGAGCCAGGCTCGATTCAATCTGTGCCCATCGTCCCAGTAGCCGAGTCGCCATCTCCGCAAAGCACCATGCCAACGCGCCGCCCGCCGACACCAGCATCAAGCTCTCCGTCAGCAGTTGGCGGAACAGTTCGCCGCGGCCCGCGCCCAGCGCCTGCCGTACGCTGAACTCCCGCTGCCGTTCGGCATTTCGCGCCAGCAAAAGCATGACCACATTCGCCAGCGCGATCACCAGCACAAGAGCGACCATGGCCATCAACATGCGCAACGGATTTCCATACATCTGGTCATATCCGGGAAAATTCTTGGCATCGGCAAAGCTGAGAATCGGGCGTTTCTCGCCCTGCCTTGGCGATCCGCCCAGCCCAATATATGCAGCCGATTGAAATGCCGGTTCGAGACCCGCCACTGCCTGCGATCTGTTCACGCCGGGAGCAAGCCGGCCCACCAGGCGCAGGCACCACCACGTGGGATCATTGGTGTAAAGTTTGCCCTCATCGGGAGGGTTTCCCCACGCATTCAACTCGCGGCGGTTCTGCAGCGGAATCCAGAAGTCGGTCGAGCCGCCGCCTTCAACGCCTTCAAAGTCCGATGCCGCTACGCCCACAATCGTCATCGGCACGCCGTTCACATACAGCGTCTCTCCCAGCACTTTGGGGTTCCGCGCAAATCTCCGCGTCCAGTAGTTGTAGCTGATCACGGCCAGGGGCGCATGACGAGCCTCGTCCTGCGCGGTGAAGCCGCGGCCCAGCGGCAGATCGACGCCGAGACCCGAGAAAAAGGTTCCGCTCACCATGTCGCCTTCCGCCTCTTCGGGCTCCGCTCCAACGCGAACTGCAACCTTGCCACCCGAGAGCGGCACATACGCAATCAACGGCGAGAGGGCCTTGTTCTGGCGCCGCAAGGCGTCATACACAGCGTAGGAGAATGTCTGGTCGGTGTCGATGGTGCCCGTCCCACGGGGGGCATCCGACGTCCGCAAATATACAAGTCGATCAGGATCGCTTACGGGCAACGATTTCAGGAGCACGGCATTCATCACGCTGAACACCGCGGTATTTGCCCCGATGCCGAGCGCCAGCGTCAAAATCGCCGTGATCGCAAACCCCGGGCTTTCGCGAAGCGAGCGCAATCCGAATCGCATGTCGCGCAAAAGTTTGTCCAGCCACACCAGGCGGCTCTTCAGGTAGAAGCGTTCTTGCGCAGCGCGTACGTTGCCAAATTCGCGTCGCGCCTTCCATCGCGCCTCATCCGCGCTCAGTCCTTCGCCTTTCAGGTCATCGGCCTCGAGTTGAAGATGCGCCTCAATCTCGGCCCTGAAATCCTCCGCACTGCGTTTGCGCCAGAACATGGCTACGCCTCCTCGCCCTTGAGTCCGGAATCCAGAATCAGATCCATGGCCCGCGTCAACCGCCGCCACTCGCCGGTCTTTTCGTTGAGCTGCTCGCGGCCTTTCTTGGTCAGCGAGTAAAACCGTGCCCTGCGGTTGTTCTCGCTTACGCCCCATCTGGCACTGATCCATTTCCGGTCCTCGAGCCGCTGCAGAGCCACATACAGCGATCCGTGGTCGACAAGAAACACTTCTTCCGATTGCCGTTGGATGATGCGTGCGACACCTTGACCGTGGCACGGACCCATCAGCAGCGTTTTCAGGATCAGCAGGTCCAGGGTGCCCTGCAGCAAGGCAATGCGGTCGTCGTTGGTCTCTTGGGTAGCCATTCGACCCAAGTATTCACCTATTCGGGTAGAATGTCAACCCAAGTCGGTACGTCGCTCAGGAACAGCGAAAGCTGCGCAATCTTCATCGCGGCGCTTTCCTGTATCAATCACTGTCTTTCATAAAATGTTGACTCTGTTCGCATCCGTGAAGGAAGAGTGGCCTGTTGCCAAGAGCCCCTGCACAACTTCTGAGTTCAATCAATTCTGCCACCCGGTACTGCTCCGATAAGCGCCTTAACCCCATGCCGCTTTCGAACCAGTTTGCCCGCTTGCCGGCTGCGCTTTGCAGTTCATTTCTGTCTGCCGGCGCATACTGGCCCTATGCAAAGAACTCCCTTCACTCAGCGTTTCGAATACGTCCAGATCGCCGGAATTCACCCCAAAAACCGTGACCCCACCCCCTGCCTTCAAAAACCCCCATTATCCGAGGGCAAAATCGGCTATAAGTGCAAGCAAACAAAGAGCGTGTCTCTTCGGGCATGGTAACTCAGTGGTAAACAAAACTGCTCAAGAAAGGCCTGTTTGGGGGCATTTTTGGCCAAAAACCGGCTCTGCCATCGCAGAATTGGGCCCAAA
>JASHVU010000556.1 GCA_030044455.1 Acidobacteriaceae bacterium
CCGAGAAAGCAAATGTGCTCGAAATCGTGCCAGTGTTCGTGCTGCAGTGCAAAGTCATAGGCCGAGGGAACATGCCAGCTCAGAAAGGCCAGATTCATCGCCAGCCACGCAACCAGAGGTGTGATGAGGAAGCGGCCCAATGTGCGCAGCGCTTTGAATCGAAGCAATGGACCCAGCAGACGGGTAGTGAGAAAGCGAGGGAGGCCGCGCAACAACGGGACCTGCGGATGGCCAAGTAGCAGGAGCGGGGGAACGAACGACATGAGGAGCAGATGCTCCACCATATGCGCGCTCAACAGGGCATCGGCAAATCCGTCCATGGGCGAGCCGATGGCGAACCAGAGAGTGGCGAGCCCGAGTAAGAACGCCGCCAATCGCCCGGCATGAAACTGCGCGGGGCGGGTTTTGCGAATGAGTAACCATCCGCGGGTGTAAACGATGGCGCTGAGAACCACCATCGAAGTTAGGAAGATCGGTGGTGACCAATTGTCGAAGATGGCCTGACTTGCGGGGGGCATTTGAAAAGTGAGCACAGAGCTAAGGTGCGCCGGGCGATGGCGTTTTGTGCGGCGCTGACAACGGAGATTCCTGGCTGGACATCGCCACCTTCCGCGAAGCATCGATGGCAGGTGTGAGATTGCCGCTGCGCAGGGTGAGCAGGAAATGTACCAGAGCTGTCGTCTCTGCAGGGTTGAGGGCGTTGCCGTAAGCGGGCATGTTTCCGCCGCCCTGCAGCACCTGGCGAATGATCTGGTCTTCAGTCATTCGCGAAGCGATGGAATCGAGGGCCGGCCCGCGCATACCACCGGAGCCGCCGATGGAGTGGCAATTGCGGCATTGTTTGTTCTGGAAAACGATGGCTCCCTCGCGTGCAAGCGGGGCGCGGTTTTCGAGATCGGCCACTGGAATTGGATCGCTTGTCCAGGCGTTCATGACCGGGCTCCACGGCGTATACATCGCCAGGCGCGTGAAAGCGCCAAGAGTGACAGCGATGACCACTGCCGTGAGTACAGCTACCGGCCGGCGCGACCAATGTTTTTCTCCTTCTCCCGAGACCAGCGGAAGCAGCAACATGGCGCAAATAACGACAATGGGCGCAATGAACATTACCGGCGTCTCGAGGCTGGGCGGCAGATAAGCGAGGACTGCGTAGATCCAGAGAAATGCGAAGTCAGGTTTGGGCACGGTCTGGATGATGGTTGGGTCAGGCTGACCACTTGGGCCGAAGGGGCCGAAAAAGAACGCACAGGCCATGATGGAAAGCAGAATGGCAGCGGCGAAAACGGCGTCCTTCCAGGCGGCGTCTGGCACAAAGGGAATGCCGGTCTTCTCGGCGAGCCCGTGGTACTCCAGCATGTAGGTCTTCCGGCTGACCAGGCGGCCGGGCATTGGCCACTCGTTGATGCCCAGGCGCAGCACCATCCACAGGTGCAGGCCCACAAGTGCCAGCAGGATGCCGGGAATGACAAAGACGTGCAGCGCGAAAAAGCGCGAGAGCGTTGGTCCGGCGATGATTGGACCGCCCAGCATCAGGTCGACAAGCCAACCGCCGATCCATGGCACGCGGCTAATGATGGAGGCGCCGATGCCGAGGCCCCAATAGGCGTCCTGATCGAAGCGCAGAACCTGGCCCGTAAAGGCCATGCCGAGCGTGAGCAACAACAGGAAGACGCCGATGATCCAGGTGAGCTCGCGTGGGTATTTGTAGGCGCCGAAGAGGAAGACTTGCGCCAGGTGGATCAACACGATGGCGACCATGAAATCGGAACCCCATCCGTGTAGGGCGCGCAGATACCATCCCAGGGTGACATTGTGATCGAGAAATTCGAGACTGCTCCAGGCGTGACCTGCGGTGGGGGCATAGACCAGCGCGAGCAGAATGCCGGTAACAACCTGAAGAACCAGAATAACTGTGGCCGCACTGCCAAAGACATACCACCAGCTTGAGGTGCTCGACGGCACCTCATGCTCGGCCGCATGGATTGTGGGCGCGCCCAGCCCGAGTCTCTGCTCGAACCAGTTGTAGACATCGACGGCGCGCTTTTTTATGCTGGCCATAAGTTCGCTCCCGCTTTCGAGTCGCCGGACGACTTCAATTCTTCTTCTTCTGCGAGCGCTGGAGTGGAGCTGGTCTGAATCTGCGTTAAGCCAGGTATGCCAGGCTTCGCACAGTTGCGCGCTGCAAGCGTAGGCATTTTGCCGGCATAGATCAGCAGGCTGCCGGAGACGATCTTATGGGGATACTCGAAGAGGCCGCGTTCGGGCGGACCTGAGGCGCGCGAGCCATCTTCGTAATAAGCGCCGCCGTGGCAGGGGCACAGAAAGAGCCTGGACTGGGCAAACCATCGCACCGGACATCCAAGATGGGCGCAGTTGATGGCGAAGACCTGGAAGCTATCCCCGGAGATGCGGCGGACCCAGCAGGGGATGTCACCGGTTTGCCCATCCCAGGAACTGGTAACAGGATTGCGGAAGCTCGCCAGGCGCGTCTCGCCTTCAGGAAAGTTGTTAAGCGGGCCAAGGTCGATCCACCAATTCTCGGTGGAGCTTTTCTTCATGGCAGGACCAAGCAAATAGCCGACGATGGGGACCGCGAGGACCGCGCCGACCGCTCCATTCAACAGCAGAGACAGCTTGAAGAGAAACACGCGGCGCGAGTGGCCGGCCGCTTTGGCATTTGCCGCGGACTCCGTCGCAGAGGCACGATCACCTGGTGAAAGCGGTTCACTCGAGTTTATTTCGTCCCGTTCCATACGTTGTTT
>JASHVU010000557.1 GCA_030044455.1 Acidobacteriaceae bacterium
ACAGACACTCGGCGCACAGTTGGTAAACCGCCAGCCTACTACAATGTCGAAATGGCCGTGTGCGAGAAAGTCGACCTGGTGGGCGTGGGACTGAACGCCACTGACACACTGATCCCGCTCGATTGCTTTCCGGAGCGTGGGTCTAAAACCGAATACGCCGACGCGAGTGTGATGCCCGGCGGCCAAGTGGCTACCACCGTAATTGCCTGCCAGACATGGGGCCTGCGCACACGGTACGTTGGCAAGCTGGGCGATGACGATGCGTCGCGGCTGCACCAGGCTGCATTTCAAAAGGCGGGAGTGGAAGCGCGGTTGATTCAGGTGCCCGGCGGCGTGAGCCCGCAGTCATTGATTATTGTGGACGCGGGCGGCGAGCGCACCGTGCTTTGCCGGCGCGACGAGAAACTGGCCCTCAAGCCGGAGGAGCTAAAGCGCGAGTGGATTGTGAATGCGCGCGCGCTGCATGTGGACGGGCACGATACTGCGGCTGCCACGCAGGCGGCAAGCTGGGCGCGGGCTGCAGGTGTTCCGGTGGTGGCCGATCTGGATGAGACGTATCCAGGTGTTGAGGACCTGATTGAGAACATCGACTACCTGATCGCCAGCCGCGATTTTCCCTGCCGCCTCATGGACGAGCCGAATCTGGAACGCGCTCTCAAACGCATGATGGACCGTTACGGCTGCCGGCTGACTGCAGCGACGCTGGGACAGGATGGCGTGCTGGCTTGGGACGGGAGGCGGCCTCTGCACTGCGCGGCTTACCACGTACCAGTGGTCGACACAACCGGCGCGGGCGACATCTTTCACGCTGGATTCATTTATGGACTGCTGAACGACTGGCCTCTCGAACGCCAACTCGAGTTTGCCTGCGCGGCAGCGGCGATGAACTGCATGGCCGCAGGATCGCGCGGCGGCATCAAGCCGGTCGCTGAGATCGAGGAGATGATGCGGACAGTCTCGCGTTACCAGACAGCCGAGCACCTCAGGTCGCACATCTGATACCGGTGGTTCTCAAGATCTCGCAGTACTGCTGTCAATTGCTCGCCGCGCTTGCCCCCGCGAGCGTGAAATCCACCTTTTTCATCAGCCTCTCGCCCTTGTATTGGAACAACACATGCGCCTCGTACCGCCCCGCTTGCAGCTTCGCGGTCGGAACGCTCGCCAACATCGACGCCGCACCATTTGAATCCAACGGTACCGTGCTCGGGAGGTTCTTCATCACCAGCTTGTTGTCCTGGTATATCTCGAGGCTCGCCTTCACAGATGCATCGACCGGGGCCGACGGATAGGCGATAGCAAAGAAGTTCAAATTGCCGCTGGCATCCGCAACCACAACATCCGACAGGTCCGGCGTCACGTCTCCCTTGCCTGCTTCGAGCGGATCGAAGGGGTTAGCCTCTCCACCGATGTCGTCCACGCTTCGTACCACCGACACATCGCTCATTGAGAAGCCGGAGTCCTCATCGACATCGAGCACGGTTCGGCTCACGCTAGCCTTCATACTTTGGCGATCGATGGCCGCAGTCTCAATCGTGTAGTGTCCCGGCGCCAGAAAAAACGGCGCGGTGAAGCTCACCGTTCCTCGCTCCAGTTCGGACTTCTTCTTAACTGGGACATCGTAAGGGATATCCTTGCTGATCTTGCTTACCACCTGGCCTTTGCTGTCTTTGATCAGCGCGGTCACGCAAATGTGAACCATGGCCCATTTCTCGTCCGTCGCCACAGTGAGGTCCTTTGTTGGAGCCTGAAAGACGAATGCCAGTTGATTCCGTTCCCTCCCCGGCCGGAACTCCATGGTTGCCGTGCGCATGTCGAATTGGTGCAGATCGGGCGTTGTATTGATTGCCTTGAGCGTGGCCACCTCGAAGGGGTAAATTTCGCGCCCATTCATCAATGGAACAGCAAAGTATCCGCTGCGCGCAAAGACCGTCACATTCGGCCGGGAAACCTTGACCTCAATCTTTCTGAATGCTCCGTCGAGCGACGTGTTGGCCGGCGAATAGGTGAGTTCGTAGTGCACGCGCGCGCCTTCCATTGCCTGGCGCAGGGGTCGGCGCATGTCGAGAGTATCAGGCAGCAAAGCTCCGCCAGTGCCCTCGGCCAACTGGGCAAGGTTGCCGATGGGATTCGCGTGAATTGAGGCTTCGGCCAAATCGAAAGATACCGCCTCATTGGGAGAAACTGCCCGTCCGCCTCCTGTCGCTCCGCTCAATTGCCTCCCCATGCTTGCGTTCGCGGCGGCCTGCAACATTGTCCGGCCTGAATCCAGCGTTCCATATCCCATGGATGGGCTGAGCGCATAGATTGTCACATTCGCGCGGTTGGCCACGCTGATAATGTTATTAAGAGCCTCAGCGGTATCGGGGCTCACGCTAAGCCCGCTCATGAACAAGAGCACCACCTTGCGCCCGGGAATCGCGGCCTGTGCCTCGACAAAGTTATGCAGCGGCGCGAGCATAGCGATGCTGCTGGAATACACGTCGTGGAGATCCCTCACCCAGTTCCCGGTCAGGATTGATTGGATTCCGGAGCCGGGACCGAGTGCAGGGTTGATTAGAGGTCCGGCTGCAGACCCCGGGACGTCTGCCATGGTGCGTCCTGAATCGTTGCTGCCGAGATTCGGGCTGGAGCCTCCGGCCAGTGCGGAACTGGTCACCTCCTCCACAGCGCGTGAAATCTTCTCGCCGTCGTTGGTATAGGGCTGAAGGTATTCGAGTCCGTTGATTCCCATGCGGAAGACGCCGACATAAACGTTGGGCACCAACTCGTTCTTTACAAAATCGCGCATTGCGTCCTGGGTTAGCTCCCGCTCTCTTGGGTCCAGATTTGCAATCACCACAGATACCACGCTCATGTCGCGCAGCTCGTTTACGGTGATTGGCGCGGCCGGCGCGTTCGACTGTTGGGCGTTGGCAAGCGAACTCGAGGCCTCCGCTGCTGGCGCAGCCGCCTCGGCTTGTCCGTTGTAGAGCTCAAAGTGCCGCACCGTTTGCGGAACGCCGTCTTCGAAGACCTGCGCTTCGTCCGGCTTCAGATCGCGAATGATCTTGCCATTTTTGTCGCGCACGACGAAATCGAGCAGGACTTCGGACGTGGTGGTGCGGAGCAGTGGTGCTTCGTTTTGCTGCGACGCGCCCTGCCCCGCCGAAGGAAACGGCAGCAGCACAAAAAGCAACGCAGGAACAACATTCCTGAATCCCCAACGCACCTCCATACACATGCTCATGGCCTAACTCCTTGAACCATTCCGATCACAACTCGTCGTGACGCTCCTTAAGAATGCCGGCACCCCAATTGCGCATCGCCCGAGCCTTTCCGCGGTAGCGCAGTGGAACAAACGGGGCGCCGGGACCGACACAGATTAATGCGCCGTAGCCGCCTACCTGGTATCACGCCAGCTAGATGCAGTAGTTGTTATAGCAGGCGGTTGCGCAGGCATCGAATTCCGTCTCACACGTCGACAGACAAGGGCAATTCGGGTCGCCCGAGCAGTGCGTATCGCAGCATTCGTCACATGCTTCGGCGGCTGTTGCGCACTGCGACATGCACGCCGAGTAGTCGCTCGGATCTATGGGGTCGCTGCAGGTCGGGTACCCTTGCGCCCGCGCCTGCTTCACGACCCAAACCAGCATCATAACCACAACCGCGATCTTCATTACCGAAAACAAATTCCTTATCATCGCTTACTCCTTTCCTTCGTTATTCGTCAGTGGGTTCGATCACAGCTGCGCAAGCCGAGACAGCACCTGCGCTTGTTGCGCTTCATTCAGATGGCCAAGCCAGACTTCCTGCACCTTGCCGTTTGGGTCGAGCAGAAGCATGGTTGGAGTTCCCGTGACGCCTAACTGCGCGGGCGACGCGGTAGCCAATTGGGTTACTTCCACTTGGGCTGCCGTCAGGAATGCGGTGGCTTCCTGTTGCGGTTGCGGCAAGACCGCCAAAAGATCGGCCTTCCCTTTCAAATCGCCGGATAGCGCTCGATAGAACGGCAGGCTCTCCTGGCAGAAATGGCAACTTGTTGAGATGACCAGCAATACTGATGCTCGCCGACGCGGAAAGCTCAGGCCCGAGACCTGGATCGTCTTACCCCGCAATGCCTCCGCCGCTGCTGCCGGAGATTTTGGCTGGTTATTGGATTTCCAGAGATGGTTGTGAACGGCGGTCGTCAGAAAAACGGCGATTCCAACGATGACGAATACGTTTGCTATTCTTTCGAGCAACTTCATGGCCGTTACGTGCCGGCGCCATGAAGCGGAGCGCCGCCCTCAAGGGGGTTGGCCAGTTGACTTGCTCCCGCCTGCGATATCGGGCGAGCGCCTTGCTGGCGTTTAGACCCGGGAAATTGAAAGCGACACAACAGTAGCGCCGGGGCGCCAACTGGTCAAGAGGTGAAGACAAATATCTTTTGATCAAAGAGAAAATTAACGCTGCGCGGACCAAAATGGAACTCCCCAGACCGGGCATCCGCTCAATGCGCATCGCCGCCAGCCTCGCGCGCGCAACCCTGGGACTCTGAACCGCCCGTCCAATTGCTAAGCCAGAGACCAAAAGCCGCGGGAATATATGATGGAAGAGACGGATCTACCAGTGGCGCATCTTAGAAGCGGGCGCCCCGCGAATCCACGGAGCAAGAATCCACGGAGGTTGTTCAAAATGCCACTGATGAAGACTTCGAATCCGGCTCTTGGGCAGGACACGTTCAAGCAATATGGGAGCGGTGGGTACGGAGGCCTGATCGACGCCG
>JASHVU010000558.1 GCA_030044455.1 Acidobacteriaceae bacterium
GAGAACTTGGCGAACATCATCGTGGCTTGAGGGCCATCGCCGCCGAGCTGCGTCAGCTTGCCGTCGGAGAGCCGCAACACCCAGTAGTCGCCGCGCGTGCGCTGGCGCCACACACGCTGCGCATTCGTGAAGATGAGCAACATGCTGTGATCGGCCGACCACGAGTAGTCGTCGATGGCGAGCGGCGTCTTTTGCCCTTGCGGAATGAGCAGGCTGGCTGAGACCAGGATGCTGCGTTTTCCAGTTGCCGTGTCGTAGACGGCGATATCCTGCGCATCCTGCGCCACCGCCGAGGGCTCAAGCACCGTGTAGCGGCTGCCGCCGTCAATCCAGCGACTCTCAGCCGGAGCTTTTGGACGGGCCGCGCCGGCAGAGCGCATCAAGTCAATGTATTGCTGCGATGGATGCGGAAAGGCGGGATTGGATTGCGCGTGGACGCTGACTGCGAGGAGCAGAGCGAACGGCAAGCTGGCTGCAGGGACGGCAAGACGGCAACGATGCGATCGAATAAAGTTCATGGATGTTCTGTCCCCCGGGAAGCGGAGATGCGATGAGCGCCGAGCAGGAGGAGTAAGCGCTTTCTCAAAGACTCTATCCGATTAAGGTTGAGGCGGGCTATAACGTTTTTTGCGAGTCGAGCGCATGAACAGCCGATTTGCAAGGTCTTTGCTCCTTGATCCGGCTGATTGCCAACAACACGTCGGGCTATCCATGCGCATGCACGGATAGCCCGAAATGCTTACGCTGAGATGCTTACTGCCTGGCCGGCACGCTGCCGGTGATTTCTGCCGAAGCGGGCGGAACGGTAGTGAGGACTTCGCTCTCCGAAGTCACCGCAGTCGGCAGCGGACCTTCGAGCGCCAACGCCAGCACCTCGTCCATGGAGTCGACAAAGTGCAGCTTCATCGAGTTCTTGATGTTGTCGGGCAGTTCCGACACATCCTTTTCGTTGGCCTTGGGCAGAATGGCCTCAAAGATGCCGGCGCGCAGAGCGGCCAGCAGCTTTTCTTTCAGGCCGCCGATGGGCAGCACCTTGCCGCGAAGCGTGATTTCGCCGGTCATGGCGATGTCGCGGCGTACAGGGATTTTGGCGAGCGCGCTGGCCAGCGCGGTAGCCATGGTGATGCCGGCCGAAGGACCGTCCTTGGGAATCGCGCCCTCCGGCACATGCAGATGCAGATCGACGTTACGGTAGAATTCGCGGCTCAAGCCCAGCGCCTGCGCGCGCCCGCGAATGTAGCTGAGCGCGGCCTGCGCCGACTCCTGCATCACGTCGCCAAGCTGGCCGGTGATGGTGAGCTTGCCCTTGCCGTCGAGCACCTGTACTTCGGTGGAGAGAATGCTGCCGCCAACTTCCGTCCACGCCAGGCCGGTTACCAGGCCCACCTCGCTCTTCTCATGCACCTCGCTGTCGCGATACCGGGGCACGCCGAGATATTCGACCACATTGGCCGAAGCGATTTCTTCTTTGTGCTTGACGCCGGCCTTGACCACCTTGCGCGCCACCTTGCGGCACACATTGCCGATTTCGCGCTCCAGGTTGCGCACGCCGGCTTCGCGTGTGTAGTAGCGGATGATTTCGAGGATCGCATCGTCTTTGAAGACGATGTTCTTGTCGCTGAGGCCGGTTTGTTCGCGCTGCTTCTTAACGAGATATTGCTTGGCGATCTCCAGCTTCTCCTGCTCGGTGTAGCCTTGCAGGCGCAGAATCTCCATGCGGTCCTGCAGCGCCGGCGGAATGGTGTGCAGCACGTTGGCCGTCGCCACAAAGAGCACCTGCGACAGGTCGTAGTCCACGTCGAGGTAGTGATCCTGAAAGGTGGTGTTCTGTTCCGGGTCAAGCACTTCAAGCAGCGCCGAGGCGGGATCGCCGCGGAAGTCGGACGAAATTTTGTCGACCTCGTCGAGCAGGAAGACAGGATTCTTGGTGCCTGCG
Source organism: Acidobacteriaceae bacterium (assembly GCA_030044455.1). GTDB lineage: Bacteria > Acidobacteriota > Terriglobia > Terriglobales > Acidobacteriaceae > Telmatobacter. The sequence continues at coordinate 1,937 of JASHVU010000558.1, forward strand.
CGCTTCATGTGCTGGATGATCTGGCCGGGCATGGCGCCGATGTAGGTGCGCCGATGGCCGCGAACCTCTGCTTCGTCCCTCACGCCACCTAGCGAGAGGCGCACGAATTTGCGGCCGGTGGATTTCGCAATCGACATGCCAAGGGAAGTTTTGCCCACCCCCGGAGGGCCGACAAAGCAGAGGATGGAGCCCTTGGGATTTTTCACCAGTTGCCGCACGGCCAGAAACTCGAGAATGCGCTCTTTGATTTTTTCCAGGCCGTAATGGTCGGTGTTGAGCACCTTCTCGGCGTAGTCGATGGAGCGCGTCTCTTTGGATTTCTTTTTCCACGGCACGGCGAGAAGCCAGTCAATGTAGTTGCGACTCACCGTCGACTCGGCGCTCATCGGCGGCATGGCCTCAAGCTTTTTCAGCTCCTGGATAGCTTTTTCGAGCACCTCCTTGGGCATGCCGGCTGCTTCAATCTTCTTGCGCAGCTCATCGAACTCGCTCTTCTCGCCGCGGCCCAGTTCCTTCTGGATGGCCTTGATCTTTTCGTTGAGGTAGTACTCTTTCTGCGCCCGCTCCATTTGCCGCTTCACGCGCGACTGGATGTTGCGATCGAGATCGAGCTTCTCGATTTCAACGTCGAGCACATCGGCAATGCGCGCCAGTCGCGCCGCCGGATCGAAGATAGCCAACAGTTCCTGCTTCTCTTCAATGCCCAGCTGCAGATTGGCCGCTATGGTGTCAGAGAGCTTGGCCGGCTCATCCATGCGCACCGTAGCGATAATGGTCTCGTAGTTGAGCGACTGCTGCAGCTTGACGTACTGCTCAAAGAGGCTGGTGACGCGCTGCATCAACTGTTCGGCCGCGGGGGTCATCTCAAAGTTGGTTTTGCCGGTGCGCACCGTGGCCACGAAGAAACCGTCGCGGTCGTTCACTTCAATTGACTTGGCGCGCTCCACGCCTTCAACCAGCACCTTGATGTTACCGTCGGGCATTTTGACGCTTTGTACGATGTTGCAGATGGCGCCCACCTGGTAAATATCTTTGGCCTTGGGCTCGTCGATCGAGGCGTCGTGCTGCGTGGCCAGAAAAATCTTGCGGTCGCCTGTAAGCGCCTCCTCGAGAGCGCGGACGCTCGACTCGCGCCCCACCACGAATGGAGTCATCATGTAGGGGAAGATAACCATATCGCGAATGGGCATCATGGGCAGCTTGCGCGTGTCGGATTTTTCTCGAGGAGTCGTCATCAAGGCACCTTATTCTTAGACGCCCTCGAGCTCGCTGGCGACGCACGAGCATTCTGGGGTCATAGAGGGATTGTACAGCGGAAGCATAAATGCAA
>JASHVU010000559.1 GCA_030044455.1 Acidobacteriaceae bacterium
AGACCTAGGGCACCCGCGTGTGCGGGCGCGACGCCCGTACGACAACCGCGCAGGAGCGCGGCGCTACTGTTCTGCAAGGGATTTTGGGTGTGATCTGTTTTCTCCGTGTCGGCTCTCAAGCGAGCGGACAGCGAAAAGTAGCCCATGCAATGGATGGTGGACGCGGTAGGAATCGAACCTACAACCTGTCGGTTAAGAGCCGAATGCTCTGCCAGTTGAGCTACGCGTCCCGAGAAGGATGGTGGCGAACCGCACGGCAGTCTTGCTTTGCGCACAAGTTCCGCGGGGCAAAATCGCCTCCGCACCCTGATGAGTTTAGCATAGGCTCGACTGGTTTCCCAATCGCTGCGTGGGGCAGCCGCTCGCGTGGCGCCCGCATTTGTATGGTGCCTGGAGCGTTGATCTCTACTCAAGTTCATTCATTCGCGGGGTCCGCGGCGGCACGGCGGGAGGGGTCTTCGATCCAGTTTTTCTGGTCAGGGCATAGATTGCCTTTCGGGCTTCGGGTGTCGCTCCGCCGTGGAGGTATCGCATGAGTTCTTTACCGAACGTTTCGAGCGGAGTCAGAGGCTTTTTTTGTTCCTTATCGACGCCGTAGGCGATGGCAAGGATGCGAGCCTCTTTCTCGTCACGCAAGGGGCAGTTGGGGCCTGGATTTATGCAGTCGGCGCATGAGTGAGGCATTTCGAAGGTCCTGCACTCGGGTGCAACTTCGTCGCCTTCGGGAGTTTCGGAAACGCATAAGACGGGCCTCTTTGGAACCGTATCAAGCGACCGAGGGACGCTCTGGGAGGCGATCTGCAGGGAATAGAGGAGCAGGCCGGCTGTTTTAGGATCGGTTTGCCCAGAGCCGATGGCATTCATTATCTGGAAGAGGGCCAACTGAATGGAGGCACGAGAGTCAGGGAAAGCGAAATCGAGCGCCTTCTTTTTGGGCTTCGGCGGTTTCTTTGTGGCTATGACACGGTGGACGCGCATGTGGTAGTAGCAATACGGTTTATCGAGCAGAGCAATGGCGTGGCACCGGTCGCCGTCGGTCATAATGTGCCGGCATTGTTTCGGCATGGGTATACCCCCCTAATATTCCCTGGAAACAACTTGATTGTTTTCACGTGGTTCGCGAAGAATTTTTGCGCTAAACGCATTACAATCAACGAGCTGCGTCCAAGGATGTGAAATGAATGCAGTTATCTGCTCTACGGGGTTGGTTAGCCCGTCGAGCAGATGACTTCGGCAAACAAAAACGGCGCCCCGAGGGGACGCCGTTTTTGAGGCTATGGGGATAGTGTAAGACGGAGAGTGGAAATTATCTGCAAAAAAAAACGGAGTCAGCGGGCTTAGGAAAGGCGAGGCGGAGTTTGTGCTTTCCCATGTCTGAAAATCCAGAGATGGGGCGCTCTCGGTTTGTGCGGGGTTGAGGTGGACTGGTGGAGGTTTATGCGATTCCTTTCGACAAATGCAAAAATGTTGTACCCAGAGGGGCCTCGGGTGGGGCGCACGGCCGTGTGACGACGCACTGTCTGCAATTGTGGGATAATCGTCGAAGTTTGGCCACAATATCGCGTCTAAGAAGACAAGTCTATGGTTCCAGTAGGCGTATCGGTAGCCTGCCTTCAAATAAAGAAAGAATTCCTGGTTCGATTGCTACTCGTCGCCGCGCTTTTAAGCGGTGCGGCCGGAGCGGCGGCGCAGGCAAAGAGTCCGCCGCCCATTCAGCTCTATGGCGGGTATTCGTGGCTCTCCAACAGCTTTAATGGATTACCCGGTGCGCAGAAGGCATTGAACGGCGTGGATGCGGGTGTGGCCTTTCAGCCGTGGCATCACCTGCGCTTCAAGCTGGATTACTCGATGTACCGGGGAACGAATACCGGCGCCCCGCAGCACTCCTTTTTCATCATGGGCGGCGGGCAGTACGAGGCAACGGTTCACCGCGAGCGCTTTTACGCTGAGGCACTTGTCGGCGACGGTGGGCTGAACGGCAATTGGTATATAGCTGACGCCAAAGGCTACCAATACGGCAATACTGGAACGACCGCTTCGCTTGCCGAATTCCTAGGGGGCGGCATCGACACTCCTGTCAGCGGCCACACTGCGATTCGCATTGAAGGCGGCGTCCAGCACTCAGGTTTTGTTCCTCTCGATCCGATCGCGCAGGGGGGCTATCCATTTCGCCCTAACGGCATACCCAACTACTTCGGCCGGTTCACGGTGGGAATGGTTTGGCTGCCGCGCCTGGGATCGGCAATTCGGCCGGCCCCGGAGGCCTCGACACGTACCCCGGTCGAGAGCGAGATCATCTTTGAAGGTTTGCAGTCCTTTGGCCATTTCAAAATTTTTGCCGGACCCGGGGATAGCTATTTTTCGGCAGGCGCTATTGAATATGATCGGCATTCCTGGGGCAGATTCATCGGCGCACGTTTAGACTATTCGGCCGACATTATGCCCATCATCTTTCTCAGCCAGCGCAGCATAACGGACGTTTTTGGCAATCCCCACAGCACGACCTACGTGACTTTTCCGGGCGTGGGTATTGCGCCCATAGGCATGCGATTGCTTTGGCGCGACGGCAAGCGTTTCAAGCCCTATTTCATTGCGAGGGGCGGCATGACGGGGTACACCAGGAAGACTTTCTCTCAGGATGCCAGCTACTACAACTTCAGCCTGCAGCAGGCTATCGGCTTGCAATTGAAACTGACCGATCGCTGGGATTTTCGCGCTGGATTTGAATACTTCCACCAATCCAACGGATTTTCAGTGCCCAGCAATCCGGGGCTTGACGCCATGTCGTACCGGGGAGGGCTCAGTTACCACCTCGGCCATGCGCGAGGCGAGAAGTGACCCCGGGCTTGTTCGCCCATAGTTTCCCGGTATCGTGCTGGATTGAGATGGGCCGGTTGAGATTCGTCCTATTTCACCCTGACGGCAAAAAGCGCCGTCAGGCTGGGTACCCACAATTGGTGGTAGATTAGGCATCCCACGTACGCGCCCTACTCGGCGCGGAGCGCATCGGCCGGGTTGACTGCGGCGGCGCGGCTGGCGGGGAGAAAGCTGGCCACTGCTGCTGCCAGTGCGAGGGCGATGGGCACGGCGGCGAAAGTAAGCGGATCGAGCGGGCTGACGCCGAAGAGCAGCGCCTTCATCAGGCGCACCAAGGCGGCCGCCGCGCAGAGACCGATTCCCGCGCCAACCGCGGTGAGCACGAGTGCAGAGCGCACAAACATCCAGCGCATGAGCCCCTTCTGCGCGCCGAGCGCGAGTCGGATTCCGATCTCACGGGTGCGCTGCGAGACGGAGTAGGAGATCACTCCATAGATGCCGATGAGGCTGAGGGCGAGGGCCATGGAGCCGGCTATGGCCAGCATGACGAGCGTGAACGAAGTGCGCGCCATGGAACGGGTGTAGAGCTGTTGCATGGTGCCGACTGAAGCGAGGGGCAGGTTGTTACTAACCGACCATACTGTTCGCTGCATCTGCCTGAGCAGGCTTTGAGTGCCGGCGCGGCTAGTGTGCAGGATGTAGGTGACCGTGCGCAAGCCATCTACCTCGTGGGCGGAGGAGAACCGGTCATAGAACATGGCCGGCCAGTAGATGATGGAGGGCGCTTCTTGATCGGCGCCGTGCACGCGAACATCTTCAACTACGCCGACAATCTGCTGCCAAGGCGAGTGGTCGTATTTTTTCACGCGCTTGCCGATGGCGGCTGCGGCTGAACCCCAGTTTTCGCGGGCAAAACTTTCAGAGACGATGACTGACGGTCTGACGTTCTGGAGTTCGTCCCAGTCGAAATCGCGCCCCGCAACGATGCGCGTGCCCATGGTGCGGAAGTATCCGGGCGCGATGTAGTTGAAGAGGCGGAGCGGGCCTTCGCCGCCCTGATATTTTTTGAATTCGACGGCGATCGTGTCCCAATTGGGATCGTTGCCGTCCATGGGAAGCGCCGCGGCGTAGCTGGCTGACGTGACTCCGGGAATGGCGGCAAGATTGTCGAGGATCTGGTTCTGCATCTGCGCCACCTCATGCGTGTCGGTGACCATCGGTTCAGGGATTGAGATGATCAAGGATTCAAGGTGCTGGGCATCGGAAAAACCTGGCTCAACGGTGCGCAGCGCGGCAAAGGTGCGGATCATGAGCAGCGCGCACACCATGAGAACCAGCGCCATGGCCACCTGGGCCACGACCAGCAGGTCGCGGGAGCGGCGGTGCGAACGGCCTTCGCTGGCCGTGCGGCTTGAACCCGAATGCGACCCGCTGAGGGCGATGGTGTTGCTTCGCCGCGCGTATTTGAAGACCGGGATGGAACCGAATAGAAGGCCGGAGGACACCGAGACCAACAAGGTGAAGAGGAGTGAGCGGCTGTCGATGGCGACTTCGCTCATACGGGGCAGGTCGGCGGGGCCGATGGATGCCAGAAGCCGCAATCCGCCATAGGCCACGGCCACGGCTGCGACGCCGCCCAGCAGGCCGAGCAAAAGACTCTCGACCAATAGTTCACGCGCGATGCGGGCGCGGCCGGCTCCGAGAGCGGAACGAATAGCAAGCTCCTGGTGGCGCGACTCTGCGCGGACGAGAAGCAGGTTAGCCACATTGGTGCAAGCCACAAGCATGACAAGACAGACTGTGCCCATCACCACCCACAGAACGCTGCCGATATTGCCGATGACCATGCTCTTGAGGGGGCGCAGATTGGGCGTGATCCTCCATCTGTCGTAATAGTGCTGATAGGAGCCAGGGCCATTCGACCAGGAATCCATCCACATTGGAATCAATCGGTGGATGTCGGCATTCGCTTGGGGGATGGCCACGCCGTCTCTGAGGCGCGCAATGCCGTTGTTCCCGAATCCGGCGAGAATCTGGTGGCTGCGATCGAGCGCCATGGGAATGAGAAGATCGAAGTCCTTGTCGACCAGGCGAAAGCCGCGGGGCATAACGCCGACGATGGTTCTGGTTTCAGAATCCACCTGGATGGCGCGCCCGATCACATTGCGGTCGCCTCCGAAACGGCGCTGCCAATAGCCGTAGCTCAGCATCACGGACCTGGTGCCGCGCGGGTCCTGCTCAGCCGGTGTGAACCAGTGGCCGAGCAAGGGCGGAACTGCGAGCGTTTGCAAGACGCCGTCGCTGACAAATCCTGAGTTGACCTGCTCCGGCTCGGCAACGCCGGTGACGTTTGAATTGCCCACCGTCCAGATGCCCATCGACTGCAGTGTCTTATTGTGATCGTCGAAGGTGAGATACATGGAGTTGGAAAGTTGCAGGCCGGTGGTAAAGCTGGCCATACCATCGGCACCGGGCGCGTCAAGCCACAGCGAGACGATGCGGCCGGAATCGGGGTAGGGCAGCGGCTTGAGCAGAACGCTGTTGACAACGGTGAACACCGCTGTGTTGGCGCCGATGCCGATGGCGAGGGTAACAAGCACGGTAAGGGTAAATCCCGGTGCTTTGAGCAGGCGACGAAATGTGAACTTGAGGTCGGCGAGGAGCGATTCGATCGTGGACCATTGCCAG
>JASHVU010000560.1 GCA_030044455.1 Acidobacteriaceae bacterium
GGCTCCGTTACCCTCATCACACTCTGGTCCCCGGTCAGCCGCTTCCAAGCCGCGCGTATCGCCTCGATCTTGTCGCGGTTTTCCTGATTCTCGGGGTAGTCGATCACCAGCAGCTTGGTACGAATGCGCTCCGGCGTCTTTTCCTCTTTGCCCTGCCATTGACCGTAGACGTCAATCACGCTCAGGCCGTCAGGAAATCGCGGAGTAACTTCCTTGTCGAGAAAGGCGCGCCATGCCGATTCGCTGATGCCCTTCCCTGGCTCGTCTGCCGGTCCCAGGCCAAAGTAAAGCCTTGTGTCTACCCAGCCCGTTGTGTGCCCCGGATGGGCCGGGTCACCCGATAGCGTAGGCGCAACCGCCGGAGCCGTCGCCGGAGCACTCTGATGAACGCACCCAGCCACCATCAGCGGCAGAACCAGCAACACCAAACTTGCTCGAAGCCGCATCCAATCCCCAAAATTCATTTGTTGAAGTTGACGGTGCCGACAACCTGGTCCCTCGTCCCCCAGTCCCTGGTCCCTCGTCCCCCAGTCCCTGGTCCCTGCCTTTATCACTTCTCCACTTCCACGCCCCGCCAAAAGGCTACGTACCCCTTGATCTTGCGGGCGGCAGGTTTGGGATCGGGATAATACCAGGCGGCGTCCTGATTATCCTGGCCGTCGATGACGATGGTCATGTAGCGCGCCTGACCCTTCCAGGGGCAGGTGGAGGTGCTGGTGCTGGGTCGAAAGTACTCTCGCTTCAGGCTTGACTCGGGAAAGTAGACATTCCCTTCCACTTCCTCGGTCTGATCGCTCTCGGCGATAACCTTGCCGTTCCAAATCGCTCTTGCCATGGCTGTTCCGTTGCTTTTTTACGCCACAAAGGCAGCGCGCTGCGGGGTGCAGGCGCCGCCGAGGTAACGAAACGACAGTAGCAGATACTACCCCCGAGAGCGAGCCCAAGAGCCGATTTCCACCATCTCCGGGTAGCCCAATGGTAAAGAGGTTCTACTTTGAAGCGGCCACCGAGTCGATGTGGACGCTCATGTTGGCTGCGTCGGACGTAGCTGTGACCACAACTTTAGCGCCGTAGAAATCTTTCACGGAGTCGGGATTATCGATCTTCCACACCTTCTTCTGGGCTGCGTCCACAAAGACAGGCTTTTCGCCGTGTGAGATGCAGCCCTTGACGCACGCCGTGTTGTCTCCCAAGTGCTTGGCGCCGCAGGCAGAGTCAGAGATGTAACCAGTAATCTGTGTGGAATCAGCAGCATAACCTGCCGTCAATGCGAAAGCGGCAACGGCCACGAGTACATAAAATGCGCGTTTCATTCAACCTCCAGATTGGGTAGGGACCTTGAAATCAGCTATTATCATGCTCCTGCGCGGTGAAATGCACAAGAGTTAGATCGTTCAGGCTTCAGGAACATCGAGCGGAAGTTCACCTGGAACTTCGGCCGGGAAGTCTGCGGGGACATCGGTCTTTTTGGGGGCGCGCTTCTTCGATTTGGCCTGCTGAAGCGCCCGCGTTTCCTCGACACGTTTTTTTATCCCTTCGTAGCGCTGCGCAGCCGACGAAAACCGCCTCACCATCTCACTCGTTTTGGTCAAGAACGTCGGGTTTTTCTCCCTGATCTCGCCTAGGATCGAAGCGAACTTGGCAAGGATAAAGAACCCCTCAGCATTTGCGTCCACAAAAAGCTCGGCAGAAACTGCGCCATGGATCACCATGGCAGCCGCCATCTCCCAATAACTGATAACCTGCCGAATCCAAGGGTTATGTTTGTCGGCGGGATTGTCGTATATGGCGAAGAATTCTTCAGCCGTTTTCGGCCAGAAATCGCCCAGCAGCCACGCTCGGGCCTTTCGCATCACGGCTTCAGTGCGCAGTTGGTAAAGCTTGATAATGATTTCAGCATCGGCGGGGGTGGCAAGCATTCTTTCCATGGGGGATCTCCGAAGCCCATGGTACAGGATTCCGCTGCGACGAGTATCGCAGGCTGAAGCTCAGGCTTCGAGAATTCCAGCCCTTTGCATAATGCTCAGGCTCGATTCCAGCCCCGCCTCGAGTTCCTCGGAGGTTAAGTCGGGATAAGCTGTACTCATTGCTTTAAAAAGAGCTTTGCGATCGCGATCGCCGTCCATCAACTGAATCAGGTGGAGCGCCTTTTCGTCCTCCATGGTCAATCGGGTATGCAAAAGCGAGGTGGCAAACCCGTTCTTGCGTGCTTCCTGACGGGCGCAGGCGCTGGCCCGGGGCCGCTCTGAAATCACTGGGGCGACAGGAACACGCCAGGAGCGCAGCTCAATCATTTTTGCCACTGCCAATCGGATCAACAGAGCCGCTCCATCCGTATCGAGCACCAGCCCCTTTTCTGCCAGCATGGACTCCAGTTCTCGAAAGCTGCGCGCCGAAGGCCAGATCTTTCCAAGTTCTTCAAGCAGAGCGGTCACGGCAGGATGGTTCGATTCCATTCGTATGCTGCTCGATAGTTCAAACACTCTGCTGCCCGGCTTCTCAGCCGGAGCCGCGTTTGCTTGAGAGGCGAATAGCAAACGACGGAAAACTCCAGGAGCGAATTCGCGCTCAATCTTTCTGTCCGCCCGCACCAGCAGCGTCTCACGAAATCCGCGCATACGCACGAAATCCAGGAGTTGCTCCTGTTTGAGGAAGTCTCCACCGGAAGCCTTCTCCAGGTAGCTACGAACTTCCTTCTTGTAGCCCGGGTCCGGGGGCGGCGGCAGTACCGCTTCGTCGAGGTATGCGAGTCCGTGCTGCTCACAGTGACGAACGAACTCGATGAAATGTACCGGTTCAAACGCTTCGCTCAATTCATCGTGGCAGGTGATAGACGGGTCCCGCGATTCCAACCGCTGCAGCTGTTTTTCGATGAGTTCGCGGTACGTCTCCTGTTGCGGCATTGCTTCCGCGACGAAGTGAAGGAACTCGATGCCTTCTGCCACTTGTTGTCTCAGATCTTCGACACCTTCGACACGCATCAGCATCATCTCTCTGACCATGGTGCGCATGTAACCGCTAGGTTTCGCGTTGTAGCTGATGAAAGCAATCCCGTTGGCGGTAAGCAGTTCGCTCGAAAGCTGGAGCAGGCGGTCGCGAACATCTGCAGGCGCCCATGCGTAGAGCCCATGTGCAATGATGTAATCGAACTGGCCCAGGTCCTCGCAGGAATCGAGAATGTCCCTTTTGAGGATGCGCACGTTGCGCAAGCCAAGTTCGCGAATTCTGGCCTGAGCCCGCTCGACCGGCAATCGCGCCAGATCAAAGCCGACGAATTCGCTTCCCGGAATTGCATACGCCATAGGGATGAGGTTGGCGCCCTCGCTGCATGCAATCTCAAGTACGCGGCATTGATCAATCGGGGTTGGGGAGAGTCCGTGAAGGATGGCCATGGTCGCCATCTGACCGGGATGCGATTCGGGATACGCCCCGGCTGGGTAAGCCAGCTTGTCGTAGGAACTTTCCGCGATCGTCAGTTGCTTCCTCCTGAAAGCCCGGTTTCCGTTGCGTAACTCAGTTTACGCTGGCTGCAGTTCGCGCTTGTCTTCCTTCTTCTCCACAACCGGGCCGTGCGTAGCCGCGGTCGGCGGCGGGGGTGCATCGCCGATGCGCTTGGAATAAGTGCAAACCACAGCCTGCGGTTCGACGGCCGGTGCAGCCTTGCCCTTCTTTGCACCCTTCTTTGTTGTTGCCTCTTCCTCGGCGCTCTTCTTCTTATTCGGGCATTCGAGGAAAATGCCTGACTTGAGAATTTTCTCAACCAGGTATGGGCTGCCGCACTGCGGGCACTTTTTCGCAACCGGCTTCAGGTTCGAGGTAAAGTCGCACTTGGGATAATTGGTGCAGCCCCAGAAGACGTTCCCGCGCCGCGCTTTGCGCTCGGCAATGTCGCCCTCGCCGCACTTGGGGCACTTCATACCTTCAATCAGGTTTTGCTTCACGTACTTGCACTTGGGGTAACCGCTGCACGAAACAAATTCGCCGTACGCTCCCTGGCGCAATACCAGCGGCTTGCCGCACACCGGGCAATCCTCGCCGGTAGGCTCAGGTGGCTTCTGCTGCTGCTTCGAACTCAATTTGCGGAAGGTCTTGCAGGGAGGGTCGGCGTTGTAATCCGGGCAGGCCATGAACGGCCCGAACAACCCGCGTCGCATCACCATCACTTTGCCGCAATTCTCGCAGTACTCCTCTGTGTCACCGGCCTCCTGCGCCTCGGGCGTGTTCAGATCAGGCTTGGCCGCGATGTTCTCCTTAGTGAAGGTGCAACTCGAAGGGTCTTTCTTGTCGTATGCCGAGCAGGCGAAAAACGTGCCGAACTTACCCCACTTTAAAACGAGAGGCGACCCGCAGAGCTCGCACTTCTCCGTGGTCCTCTGCTCCATCCGCTTAATGTTTTCCATCTTCTTGCCGGCCACCTTGAGTTCATCCTCAAAGTGGTCGTAGAATCCGTTGAGAAGATCCGTCCACTTCTCCTTGCCTTCTTCAATGTCATCCAGCTCTTCTTCTAGCTTGGCCGTGTACTTGGTATCGAAGATGTAAGGGAAGTTCTTGACCATCAGGCCGCACACCACCACACCGATCTCCGTGGGGTAGAAGCGTCCGCGCGAGCCGCCATGCTTCACCACGTACTCGCGATCCTGAATCGTATTGATGATCGACGCGTAGGTCGACGGCCGCCCAATGCCGCGCTCCTCAAGCTCCTTCACCAGCGAAGCTTCGTTATAACGAGGAGGAGCCTGGGTGAAGTGCTGCTCGGGAAACAGCTGGTCGAGCCCGAGAGCCTTCACTCCGTCGAGACTTGGCAAACGGTTCGCGGTCTCGTCGTCATCATCTTTCTTGTCTTCAGAAACCTCGTACACCTTCAGGAAGCCGTCAAAGCGCAGCACCGATCCGCTCAC
>JASHVU010000561.1 GCA_030044455.1 Acidobacteriaceae bacterium
GACCACGCCGCATGGAATTCGGCAGTCGGGCCTCTGGCTTGTCAAAGGCAAGCAATATGCGGGCCGTATTTATTTGAAGGGCAGCGCAGGCGCGAAAGTGAAGGTGTCGCTCATCTGGGGCAAGAGCCCCGGCGACCGCCAAACCGTTGCGATTACTCCGCTCACCAGCGAGTACAAGAAGTTCTCACTTAATTTCACAGCAACCACCGACACCCAGGATGCCACCGTCGAGATCGCCGGAACCGGAACGGGCAACTTTCACATCGGCACCATTTCGCTGATGCCCGCAGACAACATCGACGGTTTCAGAGCCGACACGATTCCGCTGATCCGGCAGATCAATTCCGGTTTCTGGCGCTACGGCGGCAACTACACGTCAGGCCTCATCTGGTACCACATCGTTGGCGATCGCGACAAGCGCCCGCCCGATTGGGACTACGCCTGGAATGCAATGCAAAGCAACGATCTTGGTCTGGACGAGTTCATGGAACTGTGTAAACTCATCAACGTGGAACCGTATATCAGCGTGAATGCTGGTTTCGGCGACTCGCACTCGGCTGCACAGGAAGTGGAATACATGAATGGCGCAGTCAGCACGCCCATGGGTGCATGGCGTGCCAGGAACGGCCACCCCGCGCCTTATCACGTAAAGTTTTGGAATATCGGCAACGAGCCATGGGGCTCATGGCAGCTCGGCCACACCGATCTGAAGTACTTCGAAATCAAACACAATGAATTTGCCAAGGCCATGCGCGCCGTCGACCCGTCCATAACGCTGATTGCATCCGGCGATATGCTGCAGGATGACAATCTGCCGGGCAATCTGCGCGCCAAGTACGTGGGCAACCTCAAAGCGCTTTATGGCGGCGACTACGACTGGACCGGCGGCTTCCTTGCCAAATGCTGGGGAACCTTCGACGGAATCTCAGAACATTGGTACGCGCAGGGCAACCGGCACTGGAATATCGAGAAGGCGAGGAATCTTGGCCCCGATGCACCATCTGACAACGCATTCGACAAAGTTGACCAGACAACGCTCGAGTGGGCGCGCTATCCGGCCGACATTGTGGAGATGAAGGCCGAAGAATGGAACGGATACCAGCAGCGATTCCCTGAGATGCTCAAAAAGAACATCTTCCTCTCGATCGATGAGTACGCGTACTTCGGCGGAGGCTTTGGCCGCGGAGTCAATCTGAAGCAGGCCCTCGCCTACGGAATGATCTTCAACGAGATGCTACGCCATACCGACATTCTCACCATGGCGGCGCATACAACCGGCGTCTCGACCATCGACTTCAATCGCACTTCATCCACGCTCAACACACTGGGATTGCTCTTCAAGCTATACAGCAATCACTTCGTCGCAACGATACCCGTAGCCGTGAGCGGCAACTCGCCGCAACCGGGGCCGAAGTTTCCCGTGGGCGGCGAAGACCAGCCTGCACAGAGCTCCGGTAGCCCGACCTATCCGCTCGATGTAGTCGCCACGCTGACCCCCGATCATAAAGATTTGACTGTTGCCGTGGTGAACGCGACCGACTCCGCACAGAAGCTCGATCTCAACGTAAGTGGCGCACATCTTGAGGGGCTTTCGACGCTCTGGCAGCTGACCGGGAGCAGTCTGGATGCCGCCAACCATGTTGGCCAGGCGCCACAGGTAGAAGTAAGGGAGACCGCGATCGGAGATGCACCGAGTACGCTGACAGTTGCGCCCAGCAGCGTGAATGTTTATCGTTTCCCGATAGCGCAATAAACACAAGTGACCGGGCTCGCAGTACGGTCCGCTATGTCCGGCAATCGCGGGTCCTGACCCACGTGCGGTTGCGCGAAACACAGGTTGGCGAAATGATTTCGTGTCAGGAATTGCGGCGTTTTGCCGGGCGTTTGTTTTTCTCAATTACCATGACTGCCGCGTTGGCAAGCGTGGCTTCATCGCAACAGCCAGCTCCGCGCGTGATCGTTGCTGATCTATCGCAGCAAGCCGGCCCGGTCGACCGCTTCTTTAACCTGTCCGTGGGTTCTGACTATCCGGGAACTCTGATCCGCAACGACAGCCAGGCACAACTGAAAGTGGCCGTAGATGAGCTGGGATTCCGCTACATCCGTTTCCACGCCATCTTTCACGACGTGCTGGGAACGGTGCGCAAAGAGGACGGCAAAACCACTTACGACTGGGCGAAGATCGATCAGCTCTACGACGATCTGCTAGCCCGGCACATCAAGCCGTTTGTGGAACTCGGTTTTACGCCCGAGGCGCTGGCCACATCGCAAAACAGCATCTTTTACTGGCACGGGAACACCTCCCATCCCGACCCCGATGGCTGGCGCAATCTTGTCGCCGCGTTCATCCGTCATATTGAAAAACGTTACGGCCAAAAAGAAGTCCGTACGTGGTTCTTTGAGGTGTGGAACGAGCCCAACCTCTCAGGCTTCTGGGAGGGCGGCGATCAGAGGGCCTACTTCGCGCTCTACGACCTGACGTCGAACACCATCAAGTCGATTGATTCGCAACTGCGCGTCGGTGGCCCGTCAACGGCCGGAGCGGCCTGGGTGCCTGAGTTCCTGGCACACGTGAAACAAAGCGGTGCGGCAGTCGACTTTGTCACTACGCATACTTACGGCGTCGATGGCGGTTTCCTCGACGAAGAGGGCCAGAGCGACACCAA
>JASHVU010000562.1 GCA_030044455.1 Acidobacteriaceae bacterium
AAATCCCCAAAGGCACAGCCTCGCCCCGAGTGGGCCTCAACGATTCCGGGTCCAGCTTCGGCGCCGAGCTCCTCAAAAGTTCCGTTGCCGAGATTTCTGAATAGAATCCGCGGTGTCTTGTAGGGATAGTCCGCCAACACTCGCTCAACCTCAGGGTAGACACTGCCGGTGACGACGAGAACGTCAGGAAATCCATCGTTATCGAAGTCGTCAAGGCCGGTGCCCCAACTTACAAAGCGGGTTTCCACACCAATTTTCGCAGCGCGCGTGCGATCGTCGAAATTGCCCGTGCCATCGTTGTGGAAGATGCCGCAAGTGTCGCCCATGAAGTGCGTTTTGAATAGATCCAGATGACCGTCAAGGTCGTAGTCGCCGATGCCGACGCCCATGCCGGCTTGCTCCATGCCGTCTTCGCTCAAGGCCACGCCGCGCAATACACCTTCCTCACGAAATGTCCCGTCGTGGTTGTTCATGAAGAGCAGGCTTGGCGTCGAATCGCAAGCCACGAAGATATCGGTCCATCCATCTTCGTCGAAGTCTGCGGCCACAACGGTCATGCCGTAACTTTCGGTGGCCGACGCAATCCCGCTCTCCTGGGTCACGTCGGTGAAAGTGCCATCGCCGTTGTTCCGATAAAGCAGGTGTCGGCCAGTAGGCAAACCACGCGGGCCGCAGTTGACCGGGATTCCCTTCCAATTGCACGTGGAAGCCGCGCCCGGGACAGGCGCCTTGGCGAGATCGAATCGGATGTAATTTGAGATAAACAGATCGAGATGGCCGTCACGATTGTAGTCGACAAAACTGCAGCCGGCGCCCCAGCGCGTCTCACCCCGCAGCAGTCCCGCCGCACCCGTTACATCGGTGAATGTTCCGTTGCCGTTGTTCCGATAGAGACGGTTCTCTCCGTAGTAGGTGCAAAAGATGTCTTCGAAGCCGTCATTGTTGTAGTCGCCTAGGCAGACTCCGTTAGCCCATCCAACCGCTCGCAGGCCTGCCTTATCTGTTACGTCGCTGAACGTTCCATCACGATTGTTCTTGTACAAACGGTTCGTCGCTTCAGGCAGAGCTTCTTCAAGCCGTGTGCCGCAAAGCAGGAAAATGTCCATCCAGCCGTCGTTGTCGTAGTCGATGAATGCGCATCCGCATCCGTTGGCCTCAAGGATGTACTTCTTTTTCTCGATGCCGCCATAGATGGTCGGGATGCGCAGTCCGGCTTGCTCGGCCACATTCACGAAGTGCGCGTTGAATGGCCGGCCGGAGGCAGGAGGACGAGCCTGAGGCTTGACGCCTCGAGAGGCGATGCCCTGTTGCTGGGCGAGAGCCATCCACTGTGCGGGAAACAAAACCGTGCCCGTGACGGCGGAGACAAACGTACGGCGTGTAATTTTCATCCGGTTCTATTATGCGCTGTGGCTTACCTGGTTCGGGCGTAACACATCCGTTGTATCTTTACGTTTCCACTTGGTGATAAAGCTTGTATTGCTCCTCTTCAATCGCGGCGAAAGGCTTAAAGACAAGCGTCTCCTGGTCGGTTTTGACACTCCAGGTGATGGAACCCCTGGCGGTTTGAGAGGCCGCCAGCAAACTCGCTCTGCGCAGCGGCGATGGGGGGCGTCCCAAGGCGAACAGGGCAAGCGGACCAAAAACCGGGGCAACAACATCGGGATGTTGCGGGTCGACCGCTTCGAGAGCCGTCGACATCTCGAACTCCATCTCGATACGGTCGCCGTCTTTCCAGGTCCGGGTAATCGCGGCGAAGGTTCCAGGCGTCAAAGCATCATCGATGCGCCGCCCATTCACAGCCACCGTGGTTTTGGCTCCTGCCCACCGGGGAACTCTGAGGTGCACAGTGAACGTCTCTGGCGTGTCGGTTGAAAACGCGATCTGTGTGGACGGCTCATAGGGGTAGCTGGTGCGCTGAGTTAACGTGACGCGCGCGCTCCCGCGGGTCCAGGTTGCTCGTGAAGGTACGTACAGGTTCACGTAGATGCCATCCGCATCGCGGAAGTAGGAACTGATGCCGTAATCGGCCGTGATCTGAGGGAAGGTACCGGAGCAGCATGGCCACTTGTCTTTGTAATAGCCCTTCTTGGCAAAGACGTGGTTGTAGTCGGAGTAATAAAAGGCAGTTCCGTCACTCTTCATTGGTTTGGCGCCGAGGATGGTGTTCAGCAGCACCTGCTCCATGCTGTCGCCGTAGCGGCTGTCGCGCGTGACGCGAAGCAGATAGCGCGTGATCTTGAAGTGTCCGTAAGCGCCGCAGGGCGTCTCAAAACTGAAATGCGTTTGCTTCAGGCTTTCTCCCATCTCTCCGCTGCCGGGTTTACGGAACAGCTCATCAGGTCCCCAGCCGCCGGTTGCAAAGCTCTGCGTGTCGCGGAGAAATGCGAAGCCGTTTTGCGCTGCAACAAGATGCTTTTTGCTGCCCAAGGTCAGATACGCCTGCATGGCGCTCGAGAAGGCGTTGACGTGGCTGTAGGCATGCTCGCCCGGCAGAACGTTCTTCCCCTCCGACAAAGGATTGAAATAGGTATCGTCTTCCAGGAACCTGACCGCGAGATCGCGGTAGCGATCGCCGGCTCCGCGATGATAGGCGAGGAACAGATTCTCAGGCAGCGTGTAGGTTTCGTCCCAGCAGTAAGCCTCGTCAGGATGCGGATGTGCATACTGCTCGGCGCGCGACATGGCTTTGGGCGGCAGATGCGGCAGAACCGCATCAGTGGCGGCATCTAGCACCTTGAGCGCCGTTTCATCGCCGGCGAACTCGTGCGCATCAATAAGGCCGCAGGCGCTCTTGTCAAAGGTGTATGCCGGAAGGTGATATCCGTCGTAGAACTTTGTCGTAATGGTCGGCGCAAAGGCACGCACCAGGCCTCTCACTTTTTCGCGCGTCGGCTCAGAACCGGTGACCGCATAGGCCCGCGCCAGGCCCGACAGATACTGCCCGAAACTGTGCCCGGGTATGAAACCGTGAAAAGTTCCGTGCGGATCGAACTCCGGCGAATTGTCGTACCAGCCGCCCATGTCCTCGCCCGGAGCGGGTTGACCGGCTCGCTGCCGAAAGGGCTTGAGCAGCATGTCATTATCGAGCGCCAGAAAAAGAGCATGGTTGGCTTCGAACTGCTGGCGCATGGGGCCATCGAGCAGTTCAATCTCGTTGTAACTGAATTGATCGAGCGGAGTGGCGCCGGTGCTCACAACGGCGGCTTCAGCTTTGCGGAACCGGGTAGCCGAGGCGATAGCAGTGGCCGCGCCCAATTTGAGAAATGCCCTGCGGGATGATCGCATGATTGGGATTTTCCAGCCTTTCTTTTGATATTTGTCCAGTCCGCATCGCACGCCAATGGCGAAAGATCAATCTAGTGCATGGCAGTGTCTTAGACGAATGGTGCAGATGTACTATATTCGCGGGTTGTTGATGGTTGGTCGAATTGTATTGTTGTTCCGGGCCGAAGCCCGGTCGCGCCGTCAGCGGCCGAACAACGAGGTTCAGATTGCTATGGACCGGCCAAGGGAGTGCGTTGTTGTGAGCCAAAAAGTGCGCCGTGTGCTCGGCCGGTGGTTGCATGCTCTTTTCCTGCTGACTGCGCTGGCGGCGTGCGGTTGCAGGCAGCAGCATCCTGTCATTGCGGTCATTCCTCGCACCTGCGGCACCGCGCTGTGGGAACCGGAGCACGCCGGCGCTGCGGCTGTGGCGCGCGCACGCGGTTTGGAAATCTACTGGAACGCGCCCATGCGCGACGACGACATTCAAACACAGATCGCACTCATCGAGAAGTCGGTGAAACGGCATTACGCCGGAATTATAGTTTCTCCCATCGAAACACTGCCCATGCGCACACCCATCCGGCGGGTTCTTGCCGAGGGCATTCCAGTGGTAGTGGTGGGAACCGAACTGGGCGTGGCCCCGGGTCCGAAATTGACTTACGTGCTGAGTGACGAGCGCGCCGCCGGAGAAATGGCAGCACGGCGCGTCGGGAGCATCCTCGAGGGCAAGGGATCCATCGCCATTTTGGGCATCGATCCCCAGTTGACGAGCAACATGGAGCGCGAACGCAGTTTGGAGGCGACCCTGGCGCGCGAGTTTCCCGAGATCCACGTGGCGGTGCGTCAGTTCGGCCTGTCCAGTGTCCCGCAGGAACAGGAGGCTGCCGAAGAGTTGTTGGCGAAAGGGCAAACGATTGATGCGATTATTGCTCTTTCGCTGGCTTCGACTCGAGGGGTCTATTACGCGCTGGCCGAATTCGGCAAGGCCGGGAACGTCAAGCTTGTTGGTTTCGATCAGGATCTGATTCCGCCCATCCGAAACGGCGGGATCGACTCTGTGATTGCGCAGAACACTTACGCCATGGGGCAATTGGCCATGGATGTGATGGACCGTGAGCTCCACGGGAAAGGAAGCGCGACGGTGCTGGAGGTGCCACCGGTTCTGATGACGCGCGAAAATGTCGATTCCGCCCAGATTCGCCAGATTCTCAACCTGGCATGGTGGCCGCCGCGATGAAAGCAATTCTCAGTGCGCGAAACCTGATGATCGCCGGCTCAGCCGTTGCGGTGATTGCATTGTCGGCCGTTTCTGGCGTCTTCCTGCTTCGCTCCATCGCGCGCCGCACTCCCTTCAGCGGGCAAAGCGTTTCGCTCGCCAAGCAGGACGACTGGCAGGCCTTCGGAGGCACCTGGCAATATGCCGACGGAGCGATGCAGAACAACTCCGACGAGCGCGGCGCGAAACTCATGAGCGGTCCCACCTATTGGTCGAACTATTCGATCGAAGCCGACGTACTTTTGCTCGGCCAGTATGGAGATGCAGGCCTGATCATCCGCTCCACCGATGAAGAGGAGGGGGTAGATGCATATCACGGGTACATGGCGGGTCTGCGCGATCTCGACAACACTCTTATTCTCGGCCGTGCCGACTACGGGTGGCGGGAGTATGCGGCCAAACCGGTAACGCCGCGGGTGTACGCGCAGCAGTGGTACCACGTGAAGTTTCTGGCTTACGGCTGCGACTTCGCTGTCAGCGCCAGGGCACCCGGCGGTCAAACCACGAGCGTCGCAGTAGAAGATCCTGACTGCCTGACCGAGGGCCGCTTCGGGTTCAAGTCGTACAACACCGGAGCGGAGTGGAGAAATGTCGAGATTCGGAAAGCAACCGGCCAGGACCTGGTCGCGATGACCGGTGACGCGCGCCCGACCATTGCCACTCCCGACGCACTCCCGATGGGCGCGGCGCCGGGATCCTATGACCATTACTTCGAGCCGATTCAGCGCGATCTCCTGGCCCATCGCACCGATGTCAACGCGCAGTCGATCAGCAGCCTCCGTCTGCTCTCCCCCGACATCCCGGCCTCGGTCACCATCCACGGCGTGGTTACCCTCACTTCGCCTGTGCTCTTCATTCAGGATCCGACTGGAGGCCTGGCGATTAGTGACAGCCATGCACATGCGCCTCTCCAGATCGGAGATGAAGTCGAGGCCAAAGGAGATGCGGAGCTGCACGATTTCAGCTCGCGGCTCCGCGACGCCAATGTGCGCCTGCTTTGGTCTCACACGCCCGTTCCGCCGGTCGCAGTCACCGCCGCCCAGGCAGCCACCGGGGCATTTGACGCCGAGTATGTCGAGCTTCAGGGGCGTCTGGAACATAAGGACGAAGCTGCTGGGCACACCCTGGTTCTCACTCTCGATGACGCCAGCCAGTCGTTTCTGGCCATCGTGAGCGAGGCGGGACAGGCGGAGAGACTGCGCACACTAAAAGAGAAGAGCCGACTGCGGCTACGCGGGATCTGCGTTGTCGATTCCGACTACACCCACGATTTGACCTCCTTTGCGTTGCTGTTGCCGTCGTTCAACGATGTCGAAGTGGTAGATGGACCGCCTTGGTGGAGCGCCGGGCACATCGTCGCTACGATCATCGGCGTGCTGCTGCTGGCTTTGGCGGGGCTGAGCTGTTACTTCCTGATCGAGCGCTGGCGCATGCAAGCCGTTCTGGAAGAGCGGGGGCGCCTGGCGCACGAAATGCATGATACGCTGGCGCAGAGCTTTGCCGGATTAGGTTTCCAACTCGAGGCGATCCGCGACGAGGCCAATGAAGGGTCGAACATTGTGCCGCAATTGGATGTAGCACGACTCATGGTGCGCAACTCCCATGAGGAGGCACGGCGCAGTATCGCCATGCTGAGGCCGGAGAATCTTGAGTCTGTGGGTTTGCTGCGGGCAATGGAGAACTGCGCGCACCGCATGGTCAACGGGACTTCATCGATCGCGGTTCGAGTTTCCAGCGACGGCAGCGAGCGGGCCATTCCTCTGCGTATCTCTGACACGCTCATGCGCATCGGGCAGGAAGCTGTCGCCAATGCGGTTCGTCACGCTCATCCCGCCCACCTCGACATCTCGCTCAACTATCTCCGATCAGCGGTCGAGTTGATGGTCAAAGACGACGGCTGCGGCTTCTCCGTGACCGGCGAACTGGCGGGCTTCGGCATCCTGGGGATGCACAAGCGCGCTGACAGCATCGGGGCAACGCTCACCATTCACAGCGCGCCCGGAAATGGAACCACGTTGTGCGTGCAAGCACCCACACCGCCTTCACTCCTCCGCGCGTTCTGGATACGCTTCGAGAACTCCTGGAGAAATCGATCCGATGGAAACCCACGCAGGTAAAAAGCCGATTCGCGTCCTGATTGTCGACGATCATCCGGTGGTTCGTGCCGGATTGACAAGCTTGTTGCGGAAAGTAATCGGGTTGAAAGTTGTTGGCACCGCACACAATGGTGAAGTGGCCCTCGACCTGATCCGCCGCTCTTCAGTCGACGTCGTTCTTCTCGACCTGCGCATGCCAAAAATTGGCGGCATCGATTTACTGACCATGCTGCGGGAGATGGCCAGCCCTCCCGCGGTTCTCATCCTTTCGAGCTACGCCTATGAAGAAGAAATCTATCGCGCTCTGAAGGCGGGGGCCCGTGGCTATCTCTCCAAGGACGCCTCGGGCGCCCAGATTGTTGAAGCGATCAATACTGCAAACGCGGGTGGCAGGTACCTTTCAGGGGATATTGCGGGACGTCTTGCCGAACGAGAATCGCGCTCCAGCCTCAGCTCCCGCGAGACGGAGATTCTGGAGATGGTCTCAAAGGGTTTGACCAACAAGGAGATTGCCCGCGTGCTCCAGATCAGCCAGTACACGGTTCGGAATCACATCAACCACATCGGCGCCAAGCTGGAGGTCGGCGATCGCACCGAAGCCGTGGCGGTGGCCATGCAACAAGGCATCCTGAACCCGCGCTGAATTTTTGCCATCTAAATCTGTCCACTTCCGGCTGCGATTCCGACTCTGGAACATAGGCTCGGCACCTTTTCTCCGCGGTCTCCAAGGATTTCTTTTCTGCTGACAGAGCATTGCGCCCTTTGCTCAGCTCTGGAAGGTCGCCACGCGATACGCGGCGTAGTACACCTGACCCATTGCGTATCGTTCCCTGTTCACGGCTACAGTTGCTTTGCCCTTGGTGCGTGTTCGAATCCCGAGTTCCAGAATAAAACCGACGGAACAATGCAAGTGACGGACCGCGCTTGAGTTGGGTTGGCACGCGCTGCTTGAGGGTTTTGTATCCCGGGTTCACTGGCGCGTCGCGAGCGAGAAACCGCTTATGCGGTCCAGGCGACATTTCACGAGTGGTAGGAGGCGACTGATGAAGACCACGAACAAGGACCGGTTCCATGTGCCCAATCGGCAACAACGCACCGGCGTCCTGAGGCTATTTGCTTCTCACCCTGCGAGGAAGCTTACGCCAAAGTATCGCAACAGGATCGGCCTGTTCTTTCTGCTGCTCGCCACCGTCACCTGTTTCGCCCAGTACAGCGGCAACGTGCAAGGTATTGTGACGGATCAGAATCAGGCTGCCATTCCCAACGCAACCGTCCATCTGCGCAGTGTTGACACCGGCATCCTGCAATCCACCGCAAGCGACAATGCCGGCTTTTATCGCTTTAGCAGCCTCGCACCGGGGAACTATGTTGTGTCGGTAGAGGCCCCCAATTTCAGAAAGGAAGAATCCCAATTCACGCTCAGCACTGCCGAAACCAAGGGCATCAATCTGACGTTGCATGTGGCAACGG
>JASHVU010000563.1 GCA_030044455.1 Acidobacteriaceae bacterium
CAGTCACATCCTCGACGAAGTCGACAGAATCTCCGATCGCGTAGTTCTCATCACCGGCGGCTACCTGGTGGCCGAAGGCAACATCCACCAGGTACGCCAGGAAGTGCGCGACAAGCCCATGCAGGTGCTCATCCGCTGCGACCATCCGGAGCTGCTGGCCGCCCGCATGTTCTCCCTCAACCATTGCGTCGAAGCAAGACTTCATACCGACGGAAAGGGCGTCTTCATTCGCACCGGCGATATCGACGAGTTCTATCGGCTGCTGAACTCCATCGCCGTCGAGGGATTGATAAAGATTGATGCGGTCGCACCCGCAGACGACGATACCCGCGCCATCTACCAGTACCTGATCGGTTCAGATGGGAGTGCCTCGTGATGACTCCAACGACCGGCGCCTTTGTACGTTCTGTTCTTCGCCAACCCTGGGGCTTGTGGTGGACGCAGGGCCGGCGCCTGGTGCGCATCGAAGTGAGGAGAAACCTGTTCTCCTGGAAGGCAACCTGGATCTATTTCCTCGCCTTTGTACCAGCGGTCATTATTCTCATCCACCTGCTCATCGACACTCATCCCGCCTTCCAGCTCGGCGAAGATACTCGCGTGCTGGCCGGCGTCGTCGAGTTCTATTACATCCGCCTGGGTATGTTCTTCGGCTGCCTCGGCATCTTCTCTCGCCTTATTCGCGGAGAGATGGTCGAGCGCAGCCTGCACTTCTATCTTCTGGCGCCGGTACGCCGCGAGATTCTTCTGCTGGCCAAGTTCGTTGCCGGATCCACCAGCGCCCTCCTTCTGTTCGGAACCGCGATCCTCGCCGACTTTATGCTGATGTACGTTGGATTCGGCGCGGCGGGAAAGGACTATGTCTTCCACGGGCCGGGCTTCGGTCAGCTCCAGGCCTACCTTCTCATCGTCGTCCTGGCCTGCCTTGGATATGGAGCTGTCTTCCTCCTCCTTAGCATGATGTTTCGCAATCCCATGCCGGCCGCCTTGCTGTTCCTGGGTTGGGAGGCCATCAACCCCGTTATGCCCGCGCTGCTGCAAAAGATCAGTGTGGCTTCTTACTTGCTTCACCTCATGCCGGTCAACGTCCCAGGTGACGGTATCTTTGCGCTCTTGACGGTGCAGACCGAACCCGTTCCCGCCTGGGTAGCTGTCCTCGGCCTGCTCATTCTCATATCTGTAGTGTTGGCCTACTCCTGTGTCAGAATTCGCCGCCTCGAAATTCGATATACAACGGACTGATCGCCAAGTCCAGTGTGGAACTGCCGTGAGCTTGAAATTCCGCCATGATGAAGCGGCTTGTAAATTCAGCCTGAGATATGTGAAGAGAGTCCACGGGCGCGGAACCATGTATACTCGGCGGTTATTATAGGAAGCACGGAAAAGCCCCCCCTTTCCCATCGTTCTATTCGAGGCCCCCATGAAACCAACCACGAAGTTGATTACGGTTACTGCGCTTTGCTGCTGCAGTGCAGTATTCCCATTGCAGCTCGCGCGCGCACAGGCTCGCCCGCAGGACGCAGCCCTGATTGCTCGCCGCAACGCAACTGAAAAGGAACTCGAGTCGGTGGCCATTATCGAGCGTAAAGTGATGGTGCCGATGCGCGACGGAAAGCGCATGCAGGCCGATATCTACCGTCCCAAAGACGAGTCAAAGAAATACCCCATCATCTTCGTCCGCACCCCCTACAACTTCAATTACTGGGACGTGGAGCTGGGCGCGCCGCGCGACATGTCTGCCGAGCTCGACGCCGTCAAGCGCGGCTACATCTACATTGAGATGAACGAGCGCGGCCGTTATTTTTCAGAAGGCGATTACGACATTCTCGGCGTACCTCTTACCGACTCCGACGATGAGCTGGACTGGATGAGTGCGCAGCCCTGGACCACAGGCAAAGTCGGCCTCATCGGCTGCTCCTCCACTGCCGAGTGGCAGCTCAACGTGGCCTCGCGCGGCAACAAAGCGCTGGCCGCCTTCATCCCTGAAAGCTTTGGAGCCGGCGTGGGCCGCGTGGGACCTTATTACGAGCAGGGCAACTGGTTCCGTGGAGGGGCCGTGCAGATGCTCTTCGCTCCATGGGCTTATGAATCGGGCATCGAAACCAATGACGCCAAGCCGAACTTCCCCGCGGGCACCTCGCAGGATGCGCTCATGGCCGCGGCAAAATCCTGGGACCTCGCCGCCCATCCGCCCGCCGTCGATTGGGGAAAAGCGCTCTGGCATCTGCCGGAAAAAGACATACTGGCGGCCTTGGGCGCGCCGCACGGCATCTTTGCTGACCCCACGCCCTCCGGCCAGCCGGGCATGATCGAGCGCGCCCCTAACGACCCCGCCTGGTACAAAGGCGGCCTGTGGCACGACAACATGCGCATCAATGTTCCCGGTCTTTGGCTCATGACCTGGTACGACATCAGTGTGGGTCCCAACATTGCTGCCTACAACCGCGTCCGCCAGACCGCCGACCCGGCCGTCGCCGATGAACAGTACGCCGTGATCGCACCCGTACCTCACTGCAGCTACAAGCGCGCCAACGAACACACCATGGTGGGCGATCGCGACATGGGCGATGCGCGCCTTGACTACGACGCGCTTACCTGGGACTGGTTCGACCGCTTTCTTAAAGGCGACGATAACGGTGTGCTGGCCAAGACTCCCAAGGTGCAGTACTACACCATGGGCTTGAACAAATGGCAATCGTCTGATGTTTGGCCGCCCGCCAACGCCAAGCCGGTCACGTTCTATTTGGCCAGCGCCGGCCGCGCCAACTCGCTCAATGGTGACGGTTCTCTGCTCACCGCCGCACCGCACGACGACTCTCCTGACGGCTTCACCTACGACCCCATGAATCCCGTACCCACGCACGGCGGAGGCTTCTGCTGCATGGGCGCAGATCTGAAACCGGGCGCGATCGACCAGCGCAGCATCGAGGCGCGCGACGACGTGCTCGTCTACTCGACCGGTCCGCTCGAGAAAGGCATTGAGGTCAGCGGCCCGGTTGACGTCACCCTTTACGTCTCCAGCGACGCCAAAGATACTGACTTCACCGTCAAGCTGGTCGATGTTTTCCCCGACGGCACCGCATTCAATATCGACGACAACATCCAGCGCGCGCGTTATCGCGAAGGCTACGACAAGCCGCCGGTGTGGATGGAAAAAGGAAAGGTGTACAAGGTCACACTCCAGCCCATCCAGACCAGCATTTACTTTCCGCCCGGCCACCAGCTTCGCATCGAGGTCAGCAGCAGCGACTTTCCGCGCTTTGACCGCAACCTGAACACCGGCGGCAACAACTTCGACGAGACCGAGGGCGTGGTGGCTCATAACCAGGTGCACCACTCTTCCGCGTATCCATCGAGCGTCACCCTGAGCGTGGTCGGGCAATAAGCGCTCAAATCACCGTCTGAGAGTTCGTCCTCCCTTCTTCGATGGGCGAAAAACGGGCGGAGCCACCGGCCCTGATGCCAGTTTCGGATTGCCGTTCCGGGCGGGTCGTCGCCGAGTGGGAAATAGCACTCTTTCGCCATTGTCAGGAATGCCGGTGGCTGAGGTGTAATCTCCACAACGAGCCGCTGGAGCACCACGCTCCCCTCTTCGTCTGATTCCGATCACTCCTCCGCGCCATTGAGAGTTGCGCATGAAAGGGGCAGGATTTCCGTATGAAAGTCAACCTCTTCACTCGACCCTCCGTTGGCTTCGAACCGAACCAGGGGACGATTCCGCTCGCTTTGACCATTCGGCCAGCTTGCGGTTTACCCGGCGATTACGATTGCCAAACCGACAGCAAGGCACTTCTGCGGCTACTCAGGCTGCAAACGGACCTGCCTGCGTATACTCTTGAGCTATTTGAACAGGGGATGCGCAATCAGGTCGGCGCGAAGCTGATGGGCGTGGAACTGAATGACTTCGTTCTAACGAAAATCGGCTACTTCATCGATTAAAGCGTTTTAGGGAATACCGTGGGGAGAAACCGACGCCACAAAGTCAGCGCGACCCCAAGAAGCGCGGACCCTGCACATCCGTGAGTGACATTACACCCTTTCCTAAAACGCCGTAGTTGTCGGTCTTCCGTCCGGCCGCTCCAGATTTGAATCCGCGTTGGAGATGAGGGGACGGTTAACTGGGCTCTGCACCGGGAAAGCCCGTCCCCAATGGCTGATCGTCACAGAATCCTTTCGATTACTTTTGCGGTTGCATTTTGCTTGCGCGATCGCATTTTCCCGCGCATCATTGGTTGCAACTCATCTTCTCGTTCAAATTGGAGCCGAAATGCCAATCCCTGCTCTAAAAGCGACCGCTGCTCATGCCGAGACATTTGCCGGAGTCACCTATCACATCGAGGGTGAACTCGTTCCCGTGCTTCATCTCGAACTAAGTGGTATGCCCGTTTACTTCGAGCACTACATCCTTCTCTGGAAGGACCTTGGCGCCCGAATCGGCATCAGGCCCCTGAAGGGCGCCCTCAAGCGGGTCCTGTCGGGAATGCCCGTCTTCCTCACCGAGGCCAGCGGTCCCGGTCAGATCGGTTTCAGTCGCGATGGCGCGGGCCATATCTTCGCCATCCATCTCCATCGCGGCGAGGGCCTCGACATGCGCGAGCATCAATTCCTCGCTGCTACAGGCAGCATCGACTATTCCTTTACTCGCGTCAAAGGCGTTTCAAATATGTTGCTGGGTGGCACCGGGTTCTTTATCGATCATTTCCATGCCCTGGAGGGTGACGGTATCGTATGGGTGCACGGTTACGGTAACGTTTTTGAAGTCGCGTTGGGCGCCGGAGAGCAGATCGACATCGAGCCGGGCGGGTGGGTGTACAAGGACTCCACGGTGCAGATGGAAACGCAGTTCCAAAAGCTCACAACTGGACTGTTCGCAAGCGCCGGTAACCTGGTATGGAACCGCTTCACTGGACCAGGACGTGTTGGAATCCAATCGATGTACGTGCACATGCCGACTGCAGAGTAGACCTCAAAGTCGACGTCAGACCACAAGGGCGTCTTCGTCCAAAGCATTGCCGCAGGGATAGCAACAGACAGGCCCGGATGGATTGTCTCCCATCCCTAAGTTACACAGCAGCTATCCCCAAATGCGATGGCTCGCAAAAGGGGACCGGCAACACTCGATTCAATCCGACCCGACTCGTCCTGGTAACTGGGGCCCACATTCAATCCTTTGTATACTTGAAGTAATGAGCTTCGGAGCATCTCTCACCGCATGAGCGTTGCATGCAAGTGCGATCGTCCCCGGCGATTTCTCAAACGATTCGCAATCATCCCGATCTTGTCCTGCTCTGTTTTGGCGGCTCTGCCAGCGACGGCGCAGTCCGGCTGGAAGGTCGTCGGCCCAGATGGGGGCGACGCGCGGGCCTTTGCCGCCGACCCGGCGAACCCCGGCCATCTCTACCTGGGCACCACAAACAGCTGGCTTTACGAGTCGCAGGATGCGGGCGCGACCTGGCATCGGCTGGCCAAGCTCGATCCAGCCGACGGTTACGTGCTCGACAGCCTGGTCGTCGATTCTGCCAACCCGTCGACCCTTTACGTGGGCGCTTGGAAAGACAGCTCCGGCGGCGGGCTTTGGATCAGCCACAATAGCGGACACACATGGAAAGAGGCT
>JASHVU010000564.1 GCA_030044455.1 Acidobacteriaceae bacterium
CGCAGCCTCTTCATGTTTGAGCTGCTGGTGCCGGCTGAGAAATCGCAGCTCGCGCAGGTGAGCGGCGATAAGGCTCGCTATGATCTCGAGCTGAGGCCGGGGCTGATGGTTGAAGCCATTCGCGAGCTGCAGGATGCGGGTGTTGAGCCCGACGTTTGGAAGATCGAGGGGCTCGACGCCCGCGAGGATTGCGAAAACATTGTCGAAGTGGCGCGCCGTGACGGACGCGACAAAGTCGGCTGCATCATCCTCGGCCGCGGAGAGAATGACGCCAAGGTGCGCGAGTGGCTTTCGACGGCGGCGACGGTCCCGGGCTTCGTCGGATTTGCCGTCGGCCGCACCGATTTCTGGGATCCGCTGGTAGGGTGGCGCGACGGCAAAGAGACTCGCGACCAGGCCGTCGAGCAAATCGCCGCGCGCTACCGCGAGTTCACTTTGCTGTTTGAATCCGCGCGCGCGACTTCCGTCTCCTGAGCTCATTTGCCTCTCGCAACACACACCTCCATCCCACTCCTCGATCCGGCGGACTACAATTGCTGTGTTTTTCAGCGTGAAATATTTTCGCGCCTGAAATTTGCTTGCGACCAGCACTTCCAATTCGCCCGCCGGAGGGCCCGTCCCGCATGAAGATTTCTTCCTCGTTTTGGATGATATTCGTTGGCCTGTTGACCTTGTTGCCTGCGCGAGCCCAGGTAAAGATGACCCGCGACCAGATTCTTTTCTACACTTCTGACTGGCACGGCGAGCGATTCGCAGATGGGCGGCCCAAACTGCCCGACTCGCTGCTCAAGCGCGCCGTCAACATGACCATTGAAGACGTGTGGGAGTATCTGCGCGACAACGGCTATCGCAATCAATACGAGGGCGGCTGGCAGGCGCTGCACATCGACAAGCCCTTCGCCGGCCGCGCGCTCACCGCTCAGTACATGCCCACGCGGCCTGACATGCGCCGCGCCATTCTGGCCGAGGGCAAAGCCGAGGGTCGCAGCGGCGACACCAATAGCTGGCCCATCGCCGAGCTCCAGGATGGCGATGTTTACGTTGCCGACGGCTTTGGAAAGATTGTGGAAGGCACGCTCATCGGTTCGAACCTGGGCAACGCCGTGGCCGCGCACACGCACACCGGATTTGTTTTCGACGCCGGCATTCGCGACCAGGAGGAGAATCGCGAGATTCCCAACTTCAACGGCTTCTATCGCGGCTACGATCCTTCAGCCTGGGCCAACATGGAGCTGACCGGCATCAACGTACCCTTGCGCATTGGCCGCGCAGTCGTGCTGCCCGGCGACCTGGTGCTGGCAAAACCGGAAGGCGTGTTGTTCATCCCGGCCGTGCTGGCTGAGGATGCCATCAGCCACGCCGAGTTCACCGCACTCACCGACGAGTACAACTTCGAACTCAACCAGCAGGGCAAGAATGGCGCGCAGTTTGAAGGCGGGTGGAACGCAGCCAAGTACGATGCATTCAAACAATGGATCGACGCCCATCCGGAAAAGCTCAAGATGCCGCGCAGTGAGTTTGATTCTATGCTGGCCAAAGCCAGGCAAAAAGGCGACCGCTGACGCCAGCTCAATCCGCGCCCAAACAGCATTCTGGGCGCATTCACTCTGACGCACTCGCACGTTCAACCGTCCTTGGAGCCCAATATGCCTTCTGACAAAACGCCTCGCCTGAATCGCCGCAACCTTCTCAAATCGTCGCTCGCAGCAGCCGCCAGCGCCGCACTGTCGCCCGCGGCCCGCGCCGCGCAATCTGAAACGGCAATCAAAAACGTGAACACCAATTCGAGCCCGTCGACGCTCAAGATCACCGACATGCGCTACGCCGTGATTGAGAAGCCCGGCCCGAGCCCGTGCGTCATTATCCGCATCGATACTAACCAGGGTGTCTCTGGCCTCGGCGAGGTGCGCGACATCGCCGGCCCGCAGTACGCCATGGTGCTCAAGAGCCGCTTGCTCGGCGAGAATCCCCTGCGCATCGACTACCTTTTCCAGAAGATTCAGCAGTTCGGCGGCAACGCGCGCCAGGCCGGCGGAGTGTGCGCCGTCGAGATGGCCCTGTGGGACATTGCCGGCAAAGTCTACAACATCCCCGTCTACCAGATGCTGGGAGGCAAGTGGCGCGACTCGATTCGTATCTATGCCGACACCACCGAATCGCTCGATCCTGCCGAGTATGGCCGCCGCGCCAAAGAGCGCAAGGCGATGGGCCTGACCTGGATGAAGATGGACCTCGGCATCAACGTTCTCGATGGTATGCCCGGCACGGTGATGCAACCCTCGGGCCTGAGCGGCTGGGAGCAGCGCGTGCAGCCGAATCTGTTCATCGCGACTGAGGTGACCGACAAGGGCATCGACCGCCTCTGCGAGTATGTGGCCGCAGTACGCGAGAACATCGGCTACGACATGCCCCTCTCGATGGACCACCTGGGCCACATCGGCGTCAAATCCGTCATCCGGCTTGGCAAGGCATACGAGAAATTCAATCTCGAGTGGATTGAAGACGTGATTCCCTGGTATTACACAGACCTATTGAAAGAGATCACACAGGAGAGCCCAACGCCAACGTTGACTGGCGAAGACATCTACCGCATCGAGGATTTTGAAAAGCTGTGCAGCGAGCACGCCGTCGACAAGATCCATCCCGATCTCGCGACCTCAGGCGGCATTTTGCAAACGCATCGCATCGGCGACATGGCATTCAAGTATGGCGTACCGATGGCCATGCACTTTGCCGGCACGCCGGTGAGTTGCATGGCGAGCGTGCACTGCGCCGCCGCCACGCGCAATTTTTTGGCGCTTGAGAATCACTCGCTCGACGTTCCGTGGTGGCAGGACCTTGCGACCGGCCTCGACAAACCGATTATTAACAAGGGCTACATCAACGTGCCCGATACAGCGGGGCTCGGCGTGGCGCTCAACGACGACGAGTTGAAGAAACACGTCAGGCGGGGAACCGAGTATTTTGCGCCCACGCCGGAATGGAACCAGGCGCAGTCGTGGGACGATGCGCTGTTCAGCTAGGCAAGACAGAAAGTTAGCGATGCGGACCCTTGAGCCTGCCCTGAAAATTCCCAGGCGCAGTAGCGCCGGGCTCCAGCCCGGTTGTCGTGTGGGCCTCCCGGCCCGCACCAGGTGCCCTCAAATTTTCATGGCCTTGGGTGGCGAAAAGCGCCATGTGTGACTGCGGTTGACAATTAAGGAACCTCAATCCGCATTACTGCCGTCCGATCTCCTCGATCCCGCGCTTGATGGCGAGTTCATCCAGCGTGCTCAATGGCAGCGAGAGAAACAGTCCGATTCTGCGATCGAGCACGGTGAACGCATCGCGGAATGCTCGCGCGATTTCTTCCGGAGTTCCCTTCACGGCTGCGGGATCGGGAATGCCCCAATGCGCGGTCATTGGCTGGCCCGGCCAATACGGGCATGTTTCCTTGGCGGCGTTATCGCACACCGTAAAGACGAAGTCGAGCTTTGGCGCGCCCGGCGCGGCAAACTCGTCCCAAG
>JASHVU010000565.1 GCA_030044455.1 Acidobacteriaceae bacterium
GGAGCGCGAAATAGGTGGAAACTTCGGCGCCTGCGGACCAGTCGCGTGATTCACAGATGGTTATATCGCGCAGGACGCGGGCGGTGAAGCGGCCGCAGGCATCCTGGGCCTCGATCTTCACGCTGAAGGGCCGCTCAGTCGGCTTTGCGGTTGGCAGGATAAACTCGAGTGCCGGCAAAGGCAAGCCGTAGATCGTGGCCGCCTCGCGCGCAATGCCGTAGTGATTCATTGCATCGACGCGGTTGGTGGTGATGTCCATCTCGTAGAGCGAGCCGTTGCCGGAACCTAGGTCATAGATGCCTTCGACGGCGATGCCGCGGAGGGTGAGGTCTTCGGCGAGCTGCGCGTCGTCGACGGGCAGCGCGCGCAAGTAGGAGCGGAGCCATTTGGTAAGGATGCGCATTAGCGGGAACCTTTTTGAGCGGAGCCAGCGGAGTTAGCGGTGCTTGCGGAGCTAGACCGGACCTTGCCGGAGTCGCCGCGCATCGAAGCAAGGAGGCCGTTGATTGGCCAAGTGACCTCTGAACTTTGTTCCATTAGTCGATCAAGAGTCTTGTCATCAATAAAGCGTAGATCGGCGCATAGTTCCAACTGAGTTCGTAATTCGTAGACCGAGCCACGCGCGTTTCCCAAGAAATGCCGAAATTGCAGGTCGGTAAGTCTGCCGTGCCCCTCCGCAATGTTGCTCGGAACCGAGACTGCCGCGCGCCGAAGCTGCGACAACAAACGGTAGGTCTCAGTCTTTGGAAAATGAGCGGTTGCCTTGTACACGTCTCGGGCCAACACCATTGCCTTCTGCCAAACGATTAGTTCGCTGTAATCCCTGGGACGAGCCATTTATTGCCTCGCGTGTCTTCCTAGCTTCGCAAGCACCGCTAACTCCGCTTTCATGCAAACTGATTCAAAAACCGCATATCTCCCGCATAGAGCGACCCAATCTCGCTGATGCCGTACTTCATCATCGCGATACGCTCAACGCCCATTCCAAATGCGAAGCCGGAGATCTTTTTCGGATCATAGGCCGGCTGCTTCTCCGCGGCAAAGGCAAAAACTGCGGGGTCGACCATGCCGCAACCGAGCAGCTCGATCCAGCCGGACTGCTTGCATTTCCTGCAGCCTTTTCCCCCGCAGAAGATGCAGCTGATCTGGACGTCGGCTGAGGGTTCGGTGAACGGAAAGAACGATGGAAAGAAGCGCGTCTTCACGGCCGAACCGAATAGCGCTTTCATGGCGTGGTCGAGCGTGCCCTTCAAATCGCTGAAGGTGATGCCGGTGTCGACGCAAAGTCCTTCGACCTGGTGAAAAATCGGCGAGTGGGTAGCGTCGGCCGCGTCGTTGCGGTGCACCTTGCCGGGAATCACGATTCGTACCGGAGGAGGCTGCTGTTCCATGGTCCGCATCTGCACCGGCGAGGTGTGCGTGCGCAGCAGCAGACGGTCGCGCAGCGGTTTGCGCTCCTGGTTCGCCACCACCAGCGTGTCCTGCGTGTCGCGCGCCGGATGGCCGGGCGGAAAGTTCATGCTCTCGAAGTTGTAGAAATCGGTCTCAACCTCGGGCCCCACGCCGACAGAGTAGCCGAGCGCGGCAAACACGCTCACAATTTCATTCATGGTGCGGGTAATTGGGTGCTCTGCGCCGGTGAGCCGCCGGGTGCCCGCCAGCGTAATGTCGATGGCTTCGGCCTTGAGTCCCGCGTCACTCGGACTAGCACCAAGCGCCGAATCCAGCAATTGCTCTACGACTGCCTTGAGTGCATTGAAGCGCAGGCCCAGGGCTTTTTTGGCTGTGGCCGGAGCGGCCTTCAGCCACCGGTCAGAGAGACCTTTGAGACGCCCTTGTTTGCGCCCCAGCCATTCCAGGCGGAAGGCCTCAAGGGCAGCCTCGCCGGCGAGCCCGGCCGCGGCCTCGCGAGCCTGGGTCTCGAGCGCGGCAAAAGCCTTTTCCAGTGCGGCGTCATCGTATGCCGGTAATTCGGGTATTCCGTCACTCATATGCGTAAACAGCAGGATAAAGCATTGCATGCAGCGGACGCGCGCCGGGGCGCTCGCATCTTGGCTTATCACCTCCAATATTTCTTCGATCACCGTCAGACGAGGTGACGTACCATGTACTCCATGAAAACCTGCATGTTTGCCATCGCGCTCTCGTTCACCGCTGCCTTCACCGTTGCGCAAAACCCGGCCGCGATCTACCAGCAAGAATCCGGCTACGTCGACGCCAACGGCGTCATGATCTACTATGTCGAGTTTGGCAAAGGCGAGCCGCTGATGGTGCTGCACGGCGGTCCGGGCGCCGACCACACCTACTTTCTGCCGTGGCTTTTACCGCTGGCGCGCACCCACCGGCTCATCTTCATCGACGAGCGAGGCTCAGGCCAGTCGGAGCGCCTGCAGGATGTGTCGAAGTACACGATCGAGAACATGGCCGATGATGTTGAAGCGGTGCGGGTGGCACTGGGCCTGGGCAAAATCGATCTGCTCGGCCACAGTTGCGGAGGGGTGCTGGCCGAGGCCTACGCGCTCAAATACCAGCAGAATCTGCGGCACTTGATCCTCAACAGTACTTTTGCCTCAACCAGCGAGATGAACGCCGTGCTGGCCCGTGAAAAAGCCGCCATGCCGGCGGAAAAGCTTGCCCGCCTGAACCAGCTTGAGGCCGCCGGG
>JASHVU010000566.1 GCA_030044455.1 Acidobacteriaceae bacterium
CTGAAAGTGGGCGCAATTTATAAGTCTGACGGGCAGCACCTTAGCGCGCGCGTCGTCTTCGTTGTGCCATCGGGCATGATCAAGAACCAGACCGCGACCTGGTACGGAGGCGTTCACATGCAGCCGGACAAGGTGGGAACCATGGAGCGAGCGTTCTTTGCGGCCTTCCCCACGATTACGATCATCAATGTCGCCGATGTGATGGAGCGGATTGAAAGTGTTGTCGATCAGATCACGTTTGTGGTGAGGCTGCTGGCCGGATTCTCGATTCTGGCTGGGCTGATGATTCTGGCTTCGAGCATCGCCAGCACGCGCTTCAGGCGTATGCGCGAGGCGGTTGTGCTCAAAACGCTGGGCGCCACGCGGATGCGCATTGTGCGGACTTTCAGTGTGGAATTCAGCGTGCTGGGACTGCTGGCCGGGGCAGTGGGCGTGGTGTTTGCGAATCTGCTCACTCGCGTGTTGCTGCACAGGCTTGAAATCGGCTTTCATGTGGAATGGGGAGCGACGCTCGCCGCGCTTTTCGGCACTGCGGTGCTGGCCACGGCAACCGGCTGGATTGCGAGTTACAGAATCCTGGGGCTGAGACCGCTCGAAGTGCTGAGAGAAGAATGAAGGAAGCAGGGAATTGGGAATAGGGCGGTGAGGCTCATCTTCATTTACGGAATGCCAGCTACGGGAAAGCTTACCGTAGCGCGAGAGCTGGCGGCGAAAACCGGATTCAAACTCTTTCACAACCATCTCGTGGTCGATCTGCTGGTTTCGGTTTTTGAATTTGGAAGCCCGGAGTTTGTCCGGTTGCGGGAAGAGATTTGGCTCTCGGCAATGAAGGAAGCCGGTAACGCCGGAATTCCTGGTCTGATCTTTACCTTTGCGCCGGAGAGAACCGTGCGGCCGGCGTTTGTGAGCGAGGTTGAAAAGATCGTTTCTGATGCTCAAGGAAGGTTGGACTTTGTGGAACTGATTTGCCCTATGGAGGAACTGAAACGGCGGATGGGCAATGCGACGAGAAGCGCGTTTGGGAAATTGACGTCGGCGGAGTTGTTTGAACAGCTTTATGCTGCCGGTACATTCGACATGCCGGAAATGCCGGAGGCCGCGGTCAAAATTGACACCAGTGTTTGCACGCCGGTTGAGGCCGCCGATGAGCTCGTGCGGGCGCTGGCGTTAGCAGGATGAATGGCTACACCTCTTCCGACATTTCTGCTTGCGGCAGAACGTCGTCCTCGCGCGCCATCCAAACGTAAAGCGTGGGCAGCAGGAAGATGCTGATGGCGAGGTTGGTGATGAGGCCACCCACGATGACGATGGCGAAGGGACGTTGAGAGTCGGAGCCGATGGCATGTGAAAGTGCGGCTGGCAGCAAGCCCAGCGTGGCCACGAGCATGGTCATCATGATGGCGCGCGAGCGCAGCACGGCGCCGTCGACCGCCGCGTCGATGATGGTATTGCCGCGGGCACGCAGTTGATTGATGTATTCGAGCATGATGACGCCTATTTCGACCGAGACACCGAAGAGCGCCAGGAAACCTACTGCCGATGAGACCGAGAAATTGGTGTGAGTAATGAAAAGAGCGAGCGGACCGCCGACCGAGGCCATGATGACGCTGACCAGAATGAGCACGGCCCACTTGGATGAGCG
Organism: Acidobacteriaceae bacterium; assembly: GCA_030044455.1. Classification (GTDB taxonomy): domain Bacteria; phylum Acidobacteriota; class Terriglobia; order Terriglobales; family Acidobacteriaceae; genus Telmatobacter. The sequence continues at coordinate 1,643 of JASHVU010000566.1, forward strand.
GAACATGGTGTAGAGGATGAGGAAGATGGCGACCATGGTGATGGGCACAACCACCGCCATGCGACGATTGGCGCGTTGCTGGCTGGCGAACTCGCCGGCCCATTCGAGGTGATAACCGGTCGGCAGCTTTACGTTGTCGGTGACTTTTTTAATCGCTTCTTCCACGGTCGATCCAAGATCGCGTCCGCGGACCGAGTATTTGATGGCGATGTAGCGCTGGCCGCCTTCGCGGTAAATTTCTTCGGCCCCGTCGTCGGTAGAGACTGTGGTGAGTTGGGCGAGCGAGACTCGCTCACCCGAGGGCGCGAGCAGACGCACATTCTCAATAGCTTCGCGGGTATCGCGGTATTGCTGCAGATAGCGTAAGGTTACGTCGTAGCGGGCTTCGCCTTGCTGCACCTGGGTTAGCGCTGAAGAACCTACTGCGGTCTGAATTGCATCCTGAATATCTGAAACGTTGATGCCCCAGCGAGCTGCGGCATCGCGGTCAACGGTGTAATTCAGGTTGGGCTGGCCGATGATGCGAAAGATGCCGAGATCTTCGATGCCGCGCACGGTTTGCATCTGCGCCTGGATGAGTTCGGCGGTGCTCTCAAGTTGGCGCAGATCGTCGCCGTAGAGCTTGACGGCCAGTTCGCCCTTTACCCCAGAGACGGCTTCCTCCATGTTGTCCGAAATGGGCTGCGAGTAGTTCCAGATGACGCCGGGAAACTTCTCCAGTTCCTTATCCATCGCAGCGATGAGAAGGTCCTTTTTCTGATGAAAGATGGGCCGCCATTGATTCATCGGCTTGAGGTCGACAAAGTACTCGGTGTCGAAGAAGCCAGTGGTGTCGGTTCCGTCGTCGGGGCGGCCGGTCTGGCTGACAACCTGCGTAACTTCGGGGAAAGATGCCATGACCAGGCGAGCCTTGTTCGTGAAGTCGATGCTGGTGGTGGGGCCGACGCTCGGCGGCAGGGTACCGCGCACCCAGATGGAGCCTTCATCCAGGTGGGGCAGAAACTCCGAGCCGATGGGCCCGCCGACAGAGAGATAGATGGCGAAGGCAAACAGAATTGCGGAGATGCCGAGGGTCCAGTAGCGATGCGTGATGGCGATGCGAACAGCCTGGCGATAGCGGACGGTCAGCCATTCCATGAAAGGGTTGCGCCATTCCTTGGCCCCGTTGCGAAACAGCACCAGCCCCATGACCGGTGCAACGAGGATGGCGAAGAGCAGCGCTCCGAAGAGGGCAAAGCAGACCGTCCATGCCATGGGCTTGAAGAGCCGGCCTTCAACGGCCTGCAGGGTAAAGATTGGCAGATATGAAGTAATGATGATGCCGCGCGCGAAGAAAACAGGGCGCTGGACCTCGTGTGCCGCCTCGCGAATGCGCTGGGCGGGCGCGAGGCCGGTATGCGCATGAGACAGATGGCGGACGATGTTCTCAATCATCACCACTGAGCCATCCACCAGCATGCCGAAGTCGAGCGCGCCCAGCGAAAGCAGGTTTGCGGGCACGTGAATCAGGTTGAGGCAGATAGCGGCGAATAATAGGGAGAATGGAATGGTGAGGGCGACGACCACCGCGCCGCGCACATTGCCCAGGAAGAAAAACAGGATGATGGAAACAAGAATCATGCCCGCGGTCAGATTGTATTCAACGGTATTCACCGTGAAGCGGACAAGATCGGACCGATCGAGGAAGGGAAC
>JASHVU010000567.1 GCA_030044455.1 Acidobacteriaceae bacterium
GGGCTTTCCGGAGGGGGATGGCAAACGGTCATTCTGAGCGCCCTGGATCCACGCGTCGCAGTCGCGGTCGAGGTGGCCGGGGTTGGTTCGCGCGAGTCGAACCTCACTCATCCGGTGGATACCGATGAAATCGAAGAGGACGCGCCTGATTTGATGCAGGACCAAGACTATCCCGAATTCATCGCGTTACGGGCGCCTCGTCCCACCATGGAGATCCACAATAGTACGGATACCTGTTGTTTTCGGGCACCCCTGGTGAAACCCTACTTATACGACCAGGTAAAGCCATACTTTCAGCTCTACGGGGCCGCCGATAACTTGGCCTGGAGCGAGAACCTCTATCCTGGCTCACACAATTATCAATTGGATAATCGCAACCAGGCCTATCGATTCTTCAGTACATTTTTCAAATTACCGTTATTGGATGGCGAGATATACAGCGACGATGAAATCCGAACCCTGCAAGAGCTTTCCATAGGAGTGCCAGCCGATAACTTGACCTTTGTTACCCTGGCGAGAAAACTGGCGCAGCAGATCCATCACGAGTCGGTGCCGCCGGATAGTGAAGCGCGCCAGGCGTGGACCAAGGCAGAGAGGGAGAAATTGCAATCCGTGGTTCGTTATGCGCCCGTATCCACTGTGCGAGCTTTGCGCCTGGATAACAGTAGAGCCTTTGACTTTTGTACCCTGTCTTATCGTTTTGATTTCTCCAACGAGCTCAGCGCCAATGGCATTTTGTTCCGCGAAGAAGCTGCTCCAGAGAATGCGCCGGCGACCATCGTGCTTGATGACAAAGGATTGAAAGCCGCCGCAGATATGGTGGCTCCGCACCTGGATCGCGGAGAACAAGTATTGGCGCTCGATCTGTTCTTCAATGGCGATCAGTTGCCCGATCGCGCATCCTGGGAATTGCTGACAGACAGTAGCGGCGCTCGTCCGTTAGGTTTGGAAACTGCGCAATTGGTAGCCATTGCAAGCTGGCTCCATTCCACTACCGGGCAGCCTGTACAGGTGGAAACAGACGGCATTCGCAATCAGGTAATTGCCTTGACGGCCGCAGCCATCGCGCCAGAAGACTTCTCCACTGTGGTGAATCGGAATGGCATCGCGAGCCTGAGCTACCTGATCGATACTCCAGTCCCATTTCGCTCCGCACCTGAGCTCTTTTGCCTTGACCTTTACCGATACTTCGACATCGATACGCTCACAGCTCTTGCGGCTCCGGGAAAGGTAGTCGCCCTCAACAATCTTCAGTGAACCGGGTGCCTGCTGACGATCCCGGATGCCTGGTCAACGAGAAGAGAAGTGTCGATCCCTGCGAAAGTAGCTATACCAAAATCAGATTGCAGCCCACCGCGCGCAGTTTTGCCTGAACTTCTTCGTCGAGGCCGATGTCGCTGATGACGGTGTCGATTTCGGAAAATGGAGCAATGCGTGTCATACTGCGTTTCGAAAACTTGCTGGAATCGGCGACCAGGATGATTTCACGCGAAATCCGAAGCATAGCCCTATTCACCATTGTCTCTTCAAGATTCGCGCCGCTTACCCCAAAATCCAAATCACATCCGGCTCCGCTGAGAAACAATTTGTCAGCGGAGAACTGATCAAACATCTCTTCGGTGAAGCGGCCGCTGATTGACGCGGATTCTCCACGCACCGTGCCACCCACAATGAAAACCTTCACATCGCGCGCGTCCAACAGTTCGGCGGCAATGTTCACTCCGTTGGTAATCACCTGCAATCCCTCCATCTCCTTCATCTGCCGGGCGATTTCCAGGGTAGTGGTCCCTGAATCCAGGATGATCGTTTCACCATCGTGGATGAGGGAAACTGCCATGGCGCCGATGCGACGCTTTTCGTCAGAGTACGCCTTCAGACGTTCGATCACAGGCGATTCGCGCAGAATCTTATCCGGGAGGACCGCCCCGCCATGGGAGCGCAGCACCAAACCGCGCTGATGCAATTCATTGAGATCGTTTCGGATTGTGACTGCCGAGGTCTTAAAACGTTTGGTTAGCTGGTTGACTTTCACGCGACCTGCACTGCGTACGATTTCGAGAATCTGCGTCCGCCTCTCTTCGGCCATCATTCCGTCAATCGGCGGCTCTATTTCCGGCGTCTCTACCGACCGTTCGTGGGGGATTGTCTCGTCGGACGATTTCGATACCGAGCTACCCTTCGCCATTCTGAACCTCGCCTTCCCTACTATTGCACCGCGAAACCAGTTTAATGCTCAATGCGAAAGAAAAAGAAGGAAAGTAGAATCATGACGGATGAAAAGTGGGCCTCATGTTTCCCCAAAGGCAGGTTACTTACAAGCAAATGCAATTCCTGGGTTGCTGTATCTGGGACGCTTTGACCCCAAGTCGCCGCGACCATCAGTGAGCCGGCGACCCTGCACAAAACTTTGCCGGACGCGCCTACCCAGGAATTGCATTAACGCCGTTCCAACAAGATAGATCCATCCTCGGCTCCTTCCACATTTCCATGCACGCGAATCGATCGACCCAGACCTGTAATGTCCAGGATCATCTCATTTGGCTGCTTGGATGAGGCTTTCAATAGAGCCGGTTCGGGAATGCCGTCGACTTCGAGGACGACGTCACGGAAGCCCACGACTGTGTCGTGGTCGGGAAGTAAGCGCAAAACATACTGCGCGGCAATGTGAATTTTGCTGGTCAGGTCGATGGAGAAGGCTCCGTGCGCCCAACTGCCAACCAGGTCGGGAGCCCAGAGGGTTACGGCAGCATTCCAGTCATTCGGCGGCGCGACGCCGGTATCGAAAACTGCAAATGTGCGAATCAATGGATCGCCAGCCGACTTTGTCACCCGCAGGCGAACGGCCCCGAAAACCTGAGGCGTCACCGGATGAATTCGCCTGTGGCCGATTGCCGTACCCTCGCCCAGCAACTGCCAGGCGCCGTCTACCATTCCTTCAATTCGATAAGCCCGAACGCGCTCTCCTTCGCTGATTTGCTCCTCGAGCACGACTGTATCGAGGTGCGAAGGATGATCGAGTGTGAGAACAAGTGAGGTTCCGCTGCCGCGCGTGGACGCAACCGGGCGACTGAAACGGCGCCGGACTTCGTTGCCGAAGGCCGCGGCCACATTCGAATCGGGCTCGGGCAGCAGACCGTCGCGGTTTGCGGGGATATTCAGCAGAAGTTGCGCGCCGCGCCCAATGGAGCGGTAGTAAATGGAAAGCAATTGGTCGACACTGAGAACATTTTTTGCATTGGTTGTGCTCCAGAACCAGTCCGGTCTCCGAATCGAGACATCGACCTCGTTGGGCAGCCAAACCGCCCCGTTCGGATCGCCATCGAGTGCCGTCGCAACACCACTTTTGGCCTCGGCTGCGCTAATGCCGTTCCAGCATGGATAAGGCGCAAACCCATCTTCATTGCCTACCCATCGAATGGTCGCCTCCGGCCCCTGAAAGACCATCGCGTTCGGCTGGTAGCGTCTCAGCAGATCGCCCACGGGCGTCACAGTCGACCCGTCAAACCAGATTTCGACAAGCTCTCCGTAGCGGGAGAATACTTCAGTAAGCTGCGCGCGATACAGGTCGTTGTATTTGCGCTGCAGCTCAGGGGTTTTGCAAATGCCGCCTGTACCGGCGCCGAAGTGGTCGTCGCGCGGGCAAACGTACACTCCCAAAGGCAGGCCGCGCCTTCGGCAGGAGCCTGCAATCTCGGCAAGCACATCGCCCTTTCCGTTCTTCCAAGGCGTGTTGCGAATGCTGTAATCGGTTGTGCGGGTCTGCCACATGCAAAACCCGCCCTGGTGCTTGGCGACAAAAACGATGTAGCGGGCCCCCATGGCCAGCGCCGTGTCAACCCACTGATCGGTATCCAGCTTGACAGGATTGATGGCGGAAAGGGGAGTGCTCAGATTGTCTGATTCAACGTTCTGCCACGTGTTCGGGGCAAAGTGGACAAACATGCCGAACTCGAGATCCTGCCATTTCTGTTGCTTGAGAGATGGACGCGCCAGCACGCTGTTGCTGGCGACGGACTCGGGCAGCAAGCCGGCGCTCAAACCGAAATGCCAGCGTGCCATGTGCGGCAGACCCAGGCTCGCAGCCGCCAGATTGTATAGCAAATCGCGTCTTTGCAATGACAACTTCTTCCTCTCGGTCGTCGCAGGTGGATGGCAGCGACCCAGATGCTAGATCCCCCGAGCCTGTCGATCGTTTTCGACGCGGTTAAACAGGCTGCGGAAAAACTTCATAAGAGTCGCAGTTTTGAAAGGGCACGGATTCATCCGTGCAAATAGCATCGACAAAATGAGCGGGTCTTTAGCCCCTGAGGGACGGTTCCGTTTCGGCTCATCGAGTTTTTTCCGCAGCCTGTAAATCCGTGCCCTTTAAAGACAGCGCTTATGCAATCAATTCTAGAATCTCAACCGCATGGCAACCTGCAGCACGCGGGAATCAGGTATCAATCCGCTGAATCGCGTGGAAGTGATTGCCTGGC
>JASHVU010000568.1 GCA_030044455.1 Acidobacteriaceae bacterium
AGGTGCCGGTGATCGTGAAGCTCCGCGACGGGGAAACCGTGAACGGCTGGATCGAATATTTCGACGACCGCATGATCCGGCTCACGCGCGAAGGAAAGCCGAACCTCTTTATCTACAAGAATCAGATCCGAACCATCACCGAGCAGGGAAGAGGCGCACGGCGCGGCGGCCGCGGCAGCGACGGAGAGGCCGAGGACCCGCGGTGAAGGAGCCGCGCGTTCCCGCGGAGCTGAAGCTGGCGTTGCAGGCGGCGGAAATCGCGCTCGAAGCGGGCGCGCTGGTGCGCGGCTTTTTCCAGCGCGGCGTGGCCACCGAGTACAAGGGCGACGTCGATCTGGTGACAGAGGCGGATCGTGCCTCGGAAAAGCTGATCGTGGAGCGGCTCAGCTCGGGCTGGCCGGAGCACGGCATCTTCGGCGAAGAGGGCGCGCGGCGGCGAATGGAGGGCGAGTACCGCTGGTACGTGGATCCGCTGGACGGGACGACAAACTTTGCGCACGGCTTTCCGCAGTTTTGCGTATCAATGGGCCTCGAACATCGTCCCAAGGGGATTGCGCCGGAGGCGGACGGGGCCCTGGTGGGCGCGGTGATCTTCGACCCGATGCGCGACGAGCTTTACACTGCCGAGCGCGGCGGCGGCGCATGGCTGAACGGCAGGCGGATCAAGGTTTCGAGCACGCCGATGCTGGCCGAGTCGCTGGTGGCTACCGGGTTTCCAAGCCGCAAGCGGCACGCCAACCCGAACGTGCACTTCTACCATGAGTTCACGCTACGATCCCACGGGGTGCGGCGGGCTGGATCAGCGGCGCTGGACCTGGCTTATGTGGCGGCTGGCCGCATGGAGGCTTTCTGGGAGTTCAACCTGAATCCCTGGGACACGGCTGCGGGAATACTGCTGGTGACCGAAGCGGGCGGCAAGGTGACGGGATTTACCGGCGAGCCGTACAAGCTCGACAGCCGCGAGATTCTGGCATCGAACGGACTGATTCATGATGAGCTTGTGAGCCTGTTCAAGGACTTATTTGCGGGGCGCAATCTTGAGCCAATTCCAACCCCGCAAGAGTATGCGGCGCAGAGAGCGGCACGGTTGAGCGCGGGATAGAATAAGAGTTAAGTGAGAGGCTGCAGGACGGCTCGTTCAAGTAGGGTTGCAGTTTTCCCAGATGGCAAAACAAACATAAACGGCGTTGAGCCCTGCTGCAGGGGTCCTGTGCTACTATCAGCGTCGAGAAGTTACCGATCACCGGAGAGAAAAAGATGGCATACGTGATTGCAGAACCCTGTATCGGCACCAAGGACACCGCCTGTGTGGACGCATGTCCTGTGGATTGCATTCACCCTAAGAAGGACGAAGCCGGCTTTGGCGAAACCGATCAGCTGTTCATTGATCCGGTCGAGTGCATCGATTGCGGAGCATGCGTGCCGGCGTGCCCGGTGTCGGCCATCTTTGCGCTCGACGACCTGCCGGAGAAGTGGGCGCACTTTGCCGAAAAGAACTCCACGCATTTCGGCCGTTAAGCCGAATTCGGCGGGCTGGTGCTGAGGGCCGGCGCGTTGCGGACTTGCAGCGTTAGAGATTACTGAATGCGCATCCTGCCCCAGGGCCGGATGCGCATTTGTGTTTAGGGGCGGAGTTATTTAATCAAAGACCGCATTTGCGCAAACTGTGTGAACTTATTCGATCAATTGCATGCCGAGATCGCGCGCTGCGACTCTGTCGAAAGTTGCAACGCTGCTGCACCCCGAGAACCTCGCTGAGACAGCAATCACGCAGTCAGCGAAATCTGCTTGCGTCGAAGTATAGAGGTCGAGGGCCTGGCGCACGACTTCGGCCTGCTCAAGCACCATATCCTGGCTGTAGAGCAGCTTTCGAATGGCGCCACCGATAGCAGTCCGGTCAAGTTTGAAAATGCGGCGAAAAGTCCAAGTCAGCTCGGCAAGCACTAATAGCGAGAGCCAACCGGGTTGTTCAGGTGAAAGCTTGTAAATTGTCTGAACCGCTAGAGGTGTCTGGACCGGGTCGTCTTTGATGAAAAAACGAAGAAGGATATTCGTATCGATACCGATCACGCTGCTTCACCCTTCGATGTTTCATCTTCAAGCTCGGGCAGTTTGCCTACGCTCCTCAGAAAATTCTCGGCAGCGGCAGCGCCGATGGCTTCATTCATTTCTTCGATCGTGACGATGTGGTCGAGCTTGGGCAAAAAGCCCTCAAGGTCCCGGATGGACCCTGTTCGCGGCCGGAAAATGTACTCGCCCTTTTGGCCTTCATAAAAGTCGACCCTTGTGCCGGGCTTGATTCCGAGCGCTTTCCTTACTTCCTTCGGGATGGTGAGCTGGCCTTTGGAAGTGACGGTGGCTGTGGGCATGGTGATTCCTTTCAAATCTCATTTTACCTTACTTTATATCCATCACCTTACAAATTGTATAACGCCTTTCATAATTCCTAACCCCTTACCGAGGCGAACCTTGGGGGACACCCGCCTGCCAACGCCGTAAATGCGATGATGGAAACGCGATGGCCGTTCTCACCTCAGAAGCCGTGGTTTTGCGCACCTGGCCGGTGCATGAGGCCGATCTGATCGTGAGTTTTTTTACGCGCGACTACGGCCGGCTGAAGGGCGTGGCCAAGTCCGCGCTCAAAAGCCGCAAACGGTTCGGCGGGGCGCTGGAGCCGATGACCCTGGCGCGGGCTTGGTTTGCCGAGCGGCCCGGGCAGGAGCTGGTTCGGCTCGATCAACTGGAAATTGTGCGCTCTCCTCTCTCGGCGCCGGTGGACCAGGCGCGCATGGCGGTGCTGAGCTTTTATGCCGAAACGCTCGACGAGGCGCTGCCCGAAC
>JASHVU010000569.1 GCA_030044455.1 Acidobacteriaceae bacterium
AGGAGTTAGAAATGTTTCGTGTCGCAGGGTCACATGTTGCTCGTTTGAGTCGCGGCGGGGCTAGGTAACGAGGTATCCGGCTGTGAAGAAGAGAGAACGGACGACCTTTGAATTTGCTGAAATCGAGATCGCATTTCTCTGTCCATGCGGTAGCGGCATCATCACACCGAGCATTACCATTGTCCAATCGAAAGACACGCACAAGATAATTGAAGAGCAGGAGTTCACCCTCAAATGCTCCAAATGCGGATGGAGCGGAGTAAAGAGAGGGATAGAGAATAAAGCTATCCGAAGGGTCACGAGGAAGCGGTCGACCGTAGTCTGATTCACCAAGATAACTGGGTGTTCGGGATATTCAGGCTAGTATCTCAGACATTTAGAACAGGCTCTGCAAACTTCGCCGGCCGTCGACGACCCTTACAATTTCGACTTTCTCGATAATGCCGGTATCGCCGTCGGGGTGCGTCTCATAGAGAATGAGGTAGGGCCCCTCAACGAGCAGCCTTGCAGACGGCCGTATTTCCGGCCGCCTCACACCAAGCCGCGGATATTCGGCGAGCGATTCCACCTTTGTCTGAACTGCATCGAACAAACGCTCGGCTGCGGAGGGATTGTCGGCGCCGACGAAGACATAGATGTCGATCAGGTCTTCGCGTGCTTGCGGCGTCCAAAGGAGTCTAACGGGCAAGAGCCTTGATCCCCGTGTCTTTCGCCAATCGTTTCCGTGCTTCTCGCCGCGCGGCTTCGAAGTCAACCGGCCTGGAGGTTCCGCTCTCTTTACCCTGATCCCAGAGCTGGCGCAGCCGCTTCAAGTCTTCCTGCAGTAGCTCGCGCTTCAATTGCCATTCCCGGATCGCCTCGCGCACGATCTCGCTGGTGGTGGCGTATTCACCCGTTTGGACTGCGGCCCTGAGAGTGCCAATCTGCTCCCCGGTCAAGGCGATACTGATTTTTTGAACATCGGGCATGATGCAGACTCCATCGATTGCAGAGCATATCTTACTACTTCTTGCACCTATTGTGCAAAACTTCTGCCGGTTCGGCTCTCCCATTTAACTCAGGCAAGGGCGTTTCTGTTGAGACACAACCCTTGGCCGCGAGAGGCCAGAAAGCAATCGACCCCGATGGCGGTTACTATACTGATATTATTCGGGTCTTCTGTTTTGCCCCTGACAGCGCGAGCTTTCTTGCCGTGGAATCATTTTTCACCCGTTATCGCAATCTGGTGGTGCTGGCGGCAGTGCTTGTGGTCCAGATCATGGGCCTTGCCATCCAGGTGAGGCGGTTCGGGAGCGGGCGTAACAGCCTGGATGTTCGCGATGGCTCGGGGGTGCGGCTCATCCGGCTGTGGGCCGAGGCGGTTGTCTCCCCTTTCGAACGCGGCATTCATGGCACGGGTCAAGGCGCATTCTGGCTTTGGAATAACTATGCAGACCTGCGCAACGTGCGGCAGCAGAATCAGCAACTCAAGCAGACCATCGACAGGCTCAGGCTTGAACAGGCCGCGCTGCTTGAGGATGCGCGCCAGGGAGAACGATTGCAGGCGCTGCTCAACTTCCAGCAGAAGTACATTTATTCCACCCTGGCCGCGCAGGTCATAGGGTCGAGTGGCAGCGAACTGTCGCACGTGTTCTACATCGACAAAGGCGAGAACTACAAACTAAAGCCCGATATGGCGGTGATAACGGGCAACGGCATTGTGGGCAAAGTCCGTGACGTGTTTCCCCGCACTGCACAGGTGCTGGCCATCAACGACCAGACCAGTGGTGCGGGCGTGATTCTCCAAACTACCCGCATCCGGGGTATTCTGCGAGGCGATCCTTCGGGCCGGCTGATGGTGGTCGGCGTTCTCTCCGATGAGCGCATTCAACCCGGGGAAGCGGTGCTCACCGCCGGCGGCGATCTGATCTTTCCGCGCGGTCTTCCAGTAGGTGTTGTCGACAAGGTGGTTCCCGATCCGGTACACGACGGATTTATCGACATCATGGTCAAACCGGCGGCGCATCTCGACAGGCTCGACGAAGTCATGGTGATCACTTCAACGCAGCCGCGCTTCAACGAGCAGGAACAGAAAGACATTGACACGAGCCAAGCCGAAAAGGGCGCCGACGCGCAGGCCATCCAAAATCAGATAAGGGACCAGTTGAAGGCCTCGCAAATCATGGCTGAGCATTTACCGGGACTGATGGTTCCCAACCTGCCACCTGACCAGCAGCCTCTGAACGACACCAGCAACCCCCCGCTGGTGACGCCACCGCCGCAAGCACTCCATCCTGATCGATTCACGCCGGGCAACGCACCCGGGCCTCCCGGCGACGCATCGGGCACGACGAGCCCGGTTACAACCTCACCAGGCGAGCAACAGAAACAGCCGAAACCTGCGCCAGCGCCAAAAGCTCCACCCCAGGGGAACCCCTAGCATGAAACTGCTCGGCGCCGACGATCGGCGCGACATGGAGATTCACCGCTACCCGCTGCTGGTTTACGCGCTTGTCCCGCTCGCGGCGCTGGTGTTGCAGGCGTGGCTGCCCCGTGTGCTTGGTCGGTATGCGTTCTTCGATCTGCCGCTGGTGGTTACAATTTATTTCGCGCTCGGCCGCCGTTCCCCGATCCAGGGCACGCTGATGGGCGCGGCCATGGGGTTGTTTGAAGACGCGCTCACGCACCACGCCATAGGCGTCAACGGTGTTGCCAAAACCGCGGTTGGCTTCATCGCCGCTTCAACAGGCATCCGCATAGACGTGGAAAACCATGCCATCCGCGTGATTCTCAATTTTGTGCTGTCGCTGTTGTCGAGCGCTATTTACTACGCCGTTTCTCGCGGAATGCTGGGGCTTGACCTGGAATGGAACTGGTTTACGCAACTTTTCATTGCGATTGGAAATGCGGCGATCGCGCTGGTGTTGTTCCCGTTCCTCGACCGGCTGCAGATCAGGGATTGAGACGGTGCAAACCAGCTGCAATATGCCGGCGGCATTTTCCAACTTACGCCGCGGCCGCTTTCATTCCGGCCTCGCGGGTGGCTGCGCTGCGCACAGAGCGACTTGCTTTATTCGACAGAAGCAGTTTGTCTGGAGCGGAAGCGAGGTTTCTTCATCAGATAGCCAATCGGGATGAGGCAGACGGTGAGGATGACTAAGATATGGATGGTGTCAATGTAGGCGAGCGTATTCGCCTGCTGCACCATCATGCTGTAGGTGTGAACCATGGCACCGCTGATCGCACCGGCCGGAGAGTAGCCCCGGCTTTGCATCATCCCGCTCAATCCATGGTCGAGGATGCGGTAGTTGGCCGAACTGGGATAGACCTGCGCGGCAAGGTAGTTCTGATGCACCTGCGCACGGCGCACGAGCATGGTACTGATAAAGGAGATTCCGAGACTTCCACCGATGTTACGGGCAAGCGCAGTGAGTCCGGAGACCTCGTTGTTTTTCTCCTGCGGGACGCCAACGTAGGACATGACGCTGATGGGTACGAACAGAAAGGGCATGCCCAGCACCATGATGACCCGCCAACTGGCAGCGTCCCAGAAACTGATGCTCAGGTCGAGGCTGGAGATACGCCAGATACCGAAACTCACCCAGGCGAATCCGAAGCAGATCATGGCGCGAGGATCGATTTTTTGCCCGATGAAACCCACAATGGGCAGAAGAACGATCAGGACCAGGCCGCCCAGCGAAAGCACCATTCCCGCCTCAGTCGCGGTGTAGCCCATGATCTCCTGCAGATACTGCGGGATCATGACGGTTGTGGAATAAAGCGAAGCCCCGATCACCAGCATGACCAGCTGGGTCATGCTGAAATTGCGGCTGCGGTAAAGCGAAAGGTCGATGATGGGGTGCGCAGCAGTGAGTTCGCGCCATAGAAATGCGATGAGTCCGATGCCTGCAAGGAAGGCCAGGGCGACGATGAGGTGCGAGCCGAACCAGTCTTTTTCCTGGCCTTTGTCGAGCATGATCTGCAGAGCCCCGATCGTGACTGCGAGCAGGCCAAGACCGATTCCGTCGACGCTGCCCAGCTTCTTGCGGACGCTCTTGAGATAGGGCGGGTCTTCAACGATGCGACTGGTCAAGACGATGGAGAGAATGCCTACGGGGATATTGAGGAAGAAGATCCATCTCCAGGTATAGTTGTCGGTGATCCAGCCGCCGATCGTGGGTCCGATGGCGGGTGCGACAACGACAGCCATCCCGTAGAGGGCGAAGGCGATGCTGCGCTTTTCGGGAGCGAAGGTATCGGCGAGAATGGAGCGCTCGCTGGGCTGCAGGCCCCCGCCAGCCGCGCCCTGAAAAATGCGGAAGATGACAAGCATGCCGAGGGAGTTAGTCAATCCACAACAGAAAGAAAAGACAGTGAAAGCGACGACACAGCTCATGTAGAAGCGTTTGCGGCCGATGCGGTTGGAGATCCAGCCGCTGATGGGGAGAATGATTGCGTTGGAAACGAGATAAGAGGTGAGAATCCACGTGGCTTCGTCGTAGCTTGCGCTGAGTGAACCGGCAATGTGTGGGAGTGCAACATTGGCGATGGAGGAATCGAGCGCCTCCATAAAGGTCGCGAGCGTGACGGTGAAGGCGATGATCCAGGGATTGAACCGCGGTTTCCAAGTCTCATCGAAATGAAATTCGCTGTCGGCGTCCCGCGGTGTCGCAGAAGTGGCCGCGGCTGGCTGCGCCATGCATGCTCCCTGGAGAGTTTTTCGTTGCGATGCGATTTCGATACCAGGACCAAGAGGAACAGATGCTGTTCAAGCTAGAGTTTTCTGCTCTGTACCGTGAAAGAATTCCAAGAATGCGGAAAAGTCGCGCGCAATCCTGTTGACAGGATAAAGCACACAATTCGAGCTGCAGTGCTCATAGAGAGACAGGGCGGCCAGTTCTGCCCCGACGGGACGAAAAGCAATCCTTTTGGCTGTATCCTAAATGTAAGTGCAGGGTTCATGGTCTCAGGCATTAACCGCGGTGAAAAGCTCTCCACCCTCAAACTGACGGTGGTTCAATACGCCATTCTCCTCATGATGCTGGCATTGGCCGGCGGTCTTTGGCGGCTCCAGGTTCTGGGTGCGCAGAACTTTCGCCAGCTGGCCGAAGCCAACCGCATCCGCAAAGAGCCGATTCTGGCTCCGCGCGGCAAGCTCTTCGACCGCGAAAACCGTTTGATCGTCGACAATTATCCGTCAGTAAGTTGCTTCCTGATTCGCGAGCAGAAGAAAGACCTCGACGCCGACCTGCCACTGATTGCCAGAGGGCTCGATCTGGATCTTGGTCAGTTGCAGGCCACTGTGCATCATTACCGCAATTCGCCTGGTTATCAACCGATCCCCATTAAAGACGACGTGACCGCCGACGAGCAGGCGTTTATTGAGGCGCACCGCAACGAGCTGCCCGAGCTTGAAACCATTGATGTGGAGCGGCGGCTGTATCCGCGCGACGGCTTTGCGGCCCACCTGATCGGCTACGTGGGCGAAGTGAGCGAAGACGATCTGAACAATCCGCGCTTTGCCTACTACGAGCCGGGCGACGTGGTGGGCAAGGCAGGCGTTGAAGAGACCTACGACGAGCTGTTGCGCGGCACCGACGGCAGCCGCGACGTGATTGTCGACAGCCATGGCCGTGAGGTTGGCTACATCGGCATTCAGCACGCGATTCCGGGGCAGGACCTGCGGCTGACGATCGACAACGACCTGCAGCGCGCGGCAGAACTGGCGCTGGGCGATCGCAACGGCGCGATTGTGGCCATGGATCCTCGCAACGGCGAGATTCTGGCCATGGTCTCGCGGCCCAGCTTCGATCCCAATGAGTTTGCGGTCAAGATCGACCGCAGCGACTGGAACAAGCTGATGGCCGACCCCGACCATCCGCTGATGAACAAAGCCATCCAGGCGCAGCTTGCGCCGGGTTCTACATTCAAAATCCTGATGTCTGTCGCAGGTCTCCAGGAAAACATCGCCCAGGACATGCACATTGTGTGCAACGGCGGATGGGGACCCTACGGCTACTATCATCACTGCGACGAGCATCACGGCGCGGTAGACATTCACAACGCGATCCCCTATTCGTGCGACACGTTTTTCTACATGCTTGGCGACAAGCTGGGCATCGATCGCATTGTGAAGTATGCCGACGCCTTCGGCTACGGCCAGAAGACAGGCATCGATCTGCCCGGCGAGCAGGCAGGCCTGATGCCCTCGCCGCAGTGGCTCATCAGGAACTTCCATCACCGCTGGTATCCTGATGAAACGCTTGACGTCTCCATCGGCCAGGGTGCAGTTGAGGCGACTCCCATCCAGCTTGCGCGCATCATCGGCGGCATCGCCTCCGACGGGCACCTGGTGCGGCCGCACGTGGTCTTCCCCGACGAGCTTACCCCCGAGTTTCGCAAAGAACTTCTTGCCAGCTTCCCAGGCTCCGGCGACGCATTTGTGCCGATGGACCCCGACACCTGGGTTACGGTGACTGACGGCATGTACAACGTGACTCAGCCTGGCCTTTACCACACTGCCGGCGCGGAGGGTCTGCGGGGCATCGACTTCGCCGGCAAAACCGGCACAGCCCAGGAGATGAGTCACCAGGCGCTGGAGCAGACCGGCAAGGGGCGGTCGACGTATCCCAACGTCTGGTTCGTCGGGCTCACGCCGAGGCGGAATCCTGAGCTGGTGGTTGCGGTGTTGTGGCAGAATGGCGAATTCAGCTACTATCCGGCGCGCATCGGGGCCAGAGTGGTTGAAGCATTCGTTGATAAGAAGCGGCGGCTGGCGGGGAATCTGCCACCAGAGAAGACGCAGACTCCGGTTGAGATGAGCGCGGTGTGGTCGCAGCCCGATAATGCTCCCGGCGCACAGGACAAGCAGAAGATCAGTACGGGCAATTTTCTGGTGGCCAATGGGCAGGCGATTCCGGAAAGGGCTCCCGCTGGTAAAGTCGTCAAGCAGCAGGCCTCAACCGCCGGCGCCCAGCCCACAGAAACGCTCACCGCGAACCACAACCGGCCGGATGCCGTGGCAAGAAAGCAAGAGTAGACAGAAGAATGCGCCGCTTTTTGAGTTTTCGCGATTTCGACTGGCCCCTGCTCCTGCTGATCCTGATCATGTGTGGGGTATCGCTGCTCGAGGTCTACTCGACAACAGTGCATACGCGATTTTCGAGCTTCGAATCCAAACAAGTGATGTTCATCGCCGCAGGCCTGGCCGGTATGTTTGTGCTGGCCAAGATCGACTATCACCGGCTGCTCGACATTTCTCCCTGGGCTTACGGAATCTTTGTGGTCTCGCTGGTCGCAGTGAAGGTGGTGGGCCACAAAGCGCTGGGCGCGCGGCGCTGGATTGCCATCGGGCCCATCCAGTTCCAGCCTTCGGAGTGGGTCAAGCTGGTTTTAATTCTCGTAGTAGCACGCTATTTTTCAAACCTGGGCGGGCGATATCTCACCTGGCGCGATATCTTCAAGGCCTTCGCCATGGTCGGCGTCCCCATGTTGCTTGTGCTCGTGCAACCGGATCTGGGTACAACCCTTACTTACGCGCCGATCCTCGTAGCGGGGCTGTTCCTGGGTGGAATCAATTTGCGCCAGGCAGTGATACTTACCGTCTGCGCGCTGGTGCTGTTGGGTGGGGTCTGGTCGAGCGGCAAAATCCTGAAGGGTTACCAGAAAGCGAGGCTGACCAGCTTCATCAACCCTCAGAACGACCCGCGGGGCGCCGGCTACCAAGTGCTGCAGTCTGAAATTGCCGTGGGTTCGGGGGGAATCTGGGGCAAAGGGACCGAAAAGGGAACGCAGACGCAAGGATACTTCCTGCCCATTCCCTATACGGACTTCATCTTTGCCGCTTTTAGCGAAGAGCACGGGTTTGTGGGCGCGATATTTGTGCTGCTGCTATACTTCCTTATATTGATGCGTTTGATTCAAAACGCACAAACAGCCGCCGACCTGCCCGGATCCCTGATTATCATGGGAATCGTGGCTGTGTTGACCTTCCAGATCGCGGTCAACGTTGGCATGGTCATCGGGTTTATGCCCGTCACCGGAATCCCTTTACCGTTAATGAGTTATGGTGGATCTTCGGTGCTGTTTGCGTTTCTGTCGCTAGGCGTGGCGATGAATGTCCGCATGCGCAGGTTCGTGAACTGAGCGTCGCCGTCCGATTTGGACGCGGCGCAGGAAACAAGATTGGCTCTTACCCCTGTGCTTCAAGTGCCGGGACAGTAGGAGATGAGTTTTTAGTATTTGGCCGGCGGGGCTCGATGAGTCGCGCCCGGCAGGATTGGGTTCATGAGCACCGAGAGACGGGAAAACCTCTGGCCCACACGTTCGATGGCATGCGCTGGCGCGTCTGGAATTGAATTCCGGATTCGCAATACCAGCTGCGGCCCGACGGAAGGTCAAGGTCAAACGGCCCGGCTGGACGGGAAGTCCGGCAGCGTCGGCCACAAATCTCTCAAAATGGATTGCCGTATGTTTGAGCTCGTTCGGCTTGGAGTTTTCCAGCTCCTTCACGGATCGCCGCCCCCCCAATGCGGCCGTCGTGACCAGCCAGCCTCACGAGCACGATTGAGGACGTCCCTTTCGCCCGCCCCATCGCCTACCGGAGTAGCGCGTCTCCATCACTCCTTGCCGCAAGCGCCGACAGCTCAAGGCTGGCGGCCGGAAAGGTACGATGGCAAAGGAAATTTGTATCTCCAGCACGCCGCATGAAACGCGGCTTGCAATTCTTGAAGACGATCAGCTCGCAGAAATTTATTACGAACGCGAAAACGAGTACACGCTTGCGGGTTCGATCTATAACGGGCGTGTTACGCGCGTATTACCCGGCATGCAGTCGGCGTTTGTCGACCTGGGACTGGAACGCGACGCCTTCCTTTATGTAACTGACTTCGTCGAGCTCGAAGATCAGGAAGACACCGACGAGATCGAGCGAGCCACTGCGACGGCCGGCAACCAGCCTCCGCGTGAGATTCGGCACACGAGCGGCCAGGAGGGTCGTGACCAGGGTCGTGATTTGCGCCGTGATCGCGGCGACGACCGGCGGCGCGATCAGGGCCGGCCGATCCCGGCCAACCAGCCGACCGAAGCCGCGACAGCGAATGGAGGCGCAGAACATCCGGTGGTTCCGGAACTGGAAGCCCCCGACCATCGGACCGAAGGACCAGCGGGGGGAAAGCGCTGGCGGGGACGCCGTCATCGCCGTGGCCGTGGACCTGTTCCGGGGCTGGCCGAATCGGAAAGCGCAGGCAGCGAACAGGTTGAGTTTGAAGAGAAACCGGTCGCCGAGACCGAGATCGCAGACGAGATTCAGCCATCAATTCACGCATCGATTAACGCGTCAGAGGCTCCGCAGCGTGCGCCTCGCGCGCAACAGACCCCGACTCCGTTTGTGCTTCCCGGCGAGTCGCTTTCTAAATATGGCGCCGCGCCGGCCGAGGCCGGCAAGCCAGCCTCTGAATCCGCACCGCGCCCCAGCTACACCTCCAAGCCTTCCACGTTGATTGAGGCGCCAATCACGTGGGACGGCAGCGGGTTGCTGCCGGGAGAGTCGCTCTCAAGGCACGGCAAGCACGACGCTGAAATTGAGGCAATTCCGGATGAAGAGTCCGTGGAAACTCAAAGCGCTGAGACCAGTGAAACGGCTGCAGCCGAATCGGTGGAAACGGTCGCGCCCGGCGCCGGCCAGATGGCGGAAGAGGAACTGGAAGAAGGAGAACTGTCGGCGCCACACGAAGAGTGGGCTCCGCCCGCACTGCGCGAGATTGAGTCGGCTCCGCACATGACTGGTTTCGAGCCGCGCCACGAAGAGCACGCTGAGACTCTCAAGCCCCCGGTGGAGGAAGAACCGAGGGTCGAGTACGAGGAGTTTACGCGCAGCGACGAATCTGCTCCCTCCACGGCTGAGATCTCGGCCGCGGCGGAGCATCACGGGACCGTGCACCATGAGGTGACGGTTGCAGGTGAGGCCGAGCCCGCCGCCGAAGCAGTGGCGGAGGTTGAGGCGTCGGCCGAAGCCGAAGCCAAGCACAGCGTTGACCCGGCAGCGCCGCTCGAATTTCGCATTTTCGGATTTGGCAAAAAAAAGAAAGATGAACAAGCCACGCCCGTTGAGGAGAAGCGGGGGTCTGCGACCGGCGTTGCAGCTGTTTCAGCTTACGCGCCTGGCGAGGGCCTGGTGGAAGAGGAAGTGATCGAGGGCGAGGAGTTCGACGCGGTTCCGCATCACCGGCGCCACAAGGCGGAGGATCACGACCTGGAAACCTATGAAGAAGAGACGCTGCCACCGCA
>JASHVU010000570.1 GCA_030044455.1 Acidobacteriaceae bacterium
AGCTGAGCGCGGCGTCGAAGGTTGGCCCGTAGGCGAGCCGGTCCTGCAACGCGAGCACGACCAGGCGCAGCTCGGGCATGGGGCTGCGCTGAGCCTGCAGGTAAATGGGTTCGGCGTAGAGAATGGCCTGTCCGCAGGGAATGACCAGCAGGCTGCCGCGAATGACGTGCGATCCCTGCTGATTCCAGAGGGTGAGCTGGCCGGAGAGTTGCGCGTTCTGGTCGATGCGCGCTTCGATCTGCTGCGGCCCGTCGACGAGGCGCGTCTTGGGAAAGTCGAAGGCCATGGCCGTGCCGTAATGGTCGCCGTCGCTGCGCGCCGCGATCCAGCCGATCATGTTGTTGCGATTGATGGGCGTGAAGGGGAGTATCTCAACGAATTCGAGATTCGATTCGCCGGGCAGCGTCATGAGCACGAAGTTGGGGCTCATGGGCGAAGGCGACTGGTCGCCATCCTGCTGGGAGCTGTTTTCGGTGGCCACCGTCCACTGGTCCTCGCGGTTGTAGAAGACCTCGGGGTCGGTCATGTGATAGAGGCCGTAGAGCTGGGCTTGCAGGCTGACCAGCATTTCAGGGTAGCGGACGTGCGCGCGCAGCCAGCTGGGCATTTCTGATTTGTCTTTGAATAGCGAGGGGAAGATGCCGCGCCACGCGGCAAGGATGGGATCGTTTTTGTCGAAGACGTAAAACGTGACCGTGCCGTCGTAGGCATCGACCACCACTTTCACGCTGTTACGGATGTAGTTGACCGGCTGGTTGCCGAGACTCGACTGGGTGGAGTAGGGATAGCTTGAAGACGACGTGTAGGCATCGATGATCCAGGAGAGGCGGCCGTCGTCGCCGACCACGATATAGGGATCGCCGTCGAAGGTGAGGAACGGGGCCAGCGCCTGGACACGCGCGCCGATGTTTCGCCGCATGAGCAGGCGGCTGGCAGGCGTCACATCGTCGCTGAATGGAATCTTGGTGAGGTCGCCGCGATTGAAGGCCAAGAGCACCCGGCGCAGAAATCCACCCAGCTCGATGCCGCCGGCGCCGTCGTAGCTGGAGAGATTGTTGGTTTGGCCTTCGGGGTAGTTGAACTCCTGCTGATGGGTTTTGACGTAGACATCGGTGTTCGTCAACTCGCCGAAGTAAATCTCAGGGCGGGTAACTTTGAGATCGGGCACGGTGCTCTGCACCGGCATGTTGTTGAGGTAAAACGATGGCAGGCCTTCGGGCGTGAATCCATTCACTGAATTCATGGTGATGCCGTAGCCGTGCGTGTAGATGAGTTTGTCGTTGATCCAGTTGCGGCTGCTCTCGGGCAGCTTGTCGACGTTGAGCTCGCGCACGCCGAGCATGACCTCGCGCATCGATCCGTTGATTTTGTAGCGGTCGATATCGATGCCCGGAAAGTCGTAGTAGGTGCGGATCTCCTGCACCTGGCGGAGCGTGTCCTGCAGGGCATTCACGTCCCACAGGCGGATATTCTGGAGCGTGGCCTGATTGTGCTCGGGATCGGCAGCGGCGATGGTTGTGTCGGCGGGAAACTCGCGCTGTGTGAAAGTATCGAGGCCGTAGGCCTGGCGTGTGAAGGCGATGTTGTCGGCGATATAGGGACGTTCGCGATCGAGCTGGTTGGGTTTGACGATGAAAGTGGTGACGTACCATCCGGCAATACCGAAGATGACATAGCAGACGACAGCGGGAGCCACGGCGGCGACGAGCCAGCGCGCCCCCGGACGGGATACGCCGCCAAAGATGGCGATGGCCGCGCCGATGACAAGCGCAATGCTGATGCATGCCATGCCGAGGACAGTGACGTGCGCATCGACGTAGGTGATGCCGTCGAAGATGGTGTGGTGTTCGAAGAGCAGGGCGAAGCGGCCGATATATTCGCGGATGGCGAGGGTGAGCAGAAGGAATCCGGCGGCAACGGAGACGCCGCGCCAGGGCAGGGAGCCGGCGAATTTACCCTCGAGTGCGCGCCCGCTGCCGGCGGCGATGAAAAACACGACGGCAAGAATGGCGACGAATATGGCGAGCGAGAAAAGCCAGCCGGAGATGAGTTGCCATGCGGGGAGGGTGAAGAGATAGAAGCCGAGCGGGCGCGAGAAGATGGGATCGGCGATCGCTTGGGCTGAGTGTGGTGCGTACCAGTAGAGCGCGAGCGTGGGCCATTGCGATTCGATGGCGAAGCCGGTAGCGAGCGAAACGGCGAGCGCCGCGATGACTGCGACAATGCGCAATGCCTTTACGACCGGGAGAGTGATGGGGCGGGGACCGATGTAGATGGTGTGCGTTTCAGGCAGATCGTCGGCATGATGGCGGCGCAAAGCGAGGAACGCGGCGAAAAGAATGACGAAGGTGAGCAAGGCGAAGACCGCGAAGGTTATCCACTCGAGGCTGAAGGATTTCCAGAAAACGCTTGCGTAGCCGAGCGAACTGAACCAGAGCAGATCGACCCAGTAGGCGATAGCACTGCCGCCGCCGAAGAAGATGAGGAATAGAACGGCAAGAAGGAGATAGAAAAAAGGATTCAGGCGGCGCGGTCTGTCGCGCGGCTGCCAATCGATGATTTCGGGCATTTGCCACCCCACTCAGGCGAAATGTCCGCACTGAGGTACGCAAGAATTGTACGCCGGTGAGCCTGTTAGATCAGTTCGTCGCGGCCAGTCTGGCTCAGCTCCTTGACGACTTTGCCCACATCCTGGGAGTGGTCGCGATGGGCGATGAGCAGTGCGTCCTCGGTATCGACGATGACCAGATTCTCAACGCCGACCAGCGCCACAAACTTGCGCGGGCTGAAGACGTAGTTGTCGGCGGCGTCCAGCGACAGCAGGCCGCCGGTATCGGCAACGTTGCCCTCAGCGTCGCCGCGCAGGCGGGCCTCAAGCTGGTACTCGTAGAGCGAGGCCCAGGAGCCGAGATCGTTCCAACTGAACTCGGCGGGAATGCAATAGAGATTCGACAGGTGCTCGCCCTTGGCCGAACGCGGCTCGAGCACAGCGTAGTCCACCGAGATGTTTTCACACTTTGGATAGAGGGTGCGGAAGATCTCCTCGAATTCGGGCTTGCCGTAAGCTGCGGCGATGCCTTCAAGCAGGGGCGCCGTTTCAGGCAGGTGCTCGCGGACGGCGTTGGCCAGCGTGCGGGCAGACCACAGGAACATCCCCGAATTCCAGTAGTAATTGCCGGCCGCGACAAACTCCTCGGCGCGGTTCTGGTTGGGCTTCTCAATAAAACGGCGCACGTGGAGCGCGGAGTCGTCTTTGGACAGGTCGCCGGTTTCGATGTAACCGTAGCCGGTTTCGGCGCGCTGCGGCTCAATGCCCAGCACCACGATGTTTTCGCCCGCGGCGGCCACAGTAATGCCCTTCTGCAGGGCCTTGAGGAAGCGCGGCTCATCGGCAATCACGTGGTCAGACGGGAAGACGCCCAGAACGGCGTCAGGATTGTCACGCTCGATCAAAAAAGCGGCGAGGCCGCAGGCCGGGGCGGTATTGCGCGCGCATGGCTCCTGAATAAGGTGCCTGGCAGGCAATCCGGGAAGCTGATCGGCGATCTCGTGGGCCAGGAATTCGTTGGTGATGATCCATGATTTATCGAGCGAGGCAATGGGTTTGAGACGCTCCATCGTCTGCTGAATCATGGAGCGCTCTCCATCGAGAGCCAGAACTTGTTTAGCGCGGGCACGGCGCGAACGGGGCCAGAAGCGAGTGCCGCTGCCTCCGGCAAGTATGACGGGACGAAAATCGATTGCGTTCGACATTGAAAAGACATCCTATAAGAAGAAGACGGTACTTGCACAGTGACGAATAAACTATTCTGCCAGATTTCGGTATCCGAAGACGAGGCGAAACGGGGCGCAAAGGAATGCGGGCGACGAGGCGATGGTGCGCGACCGGGACCAGGAACGGCGGGAATGGAGTAACCTATCTCCAATGCCAGCCTTACGTCAGGGTTCGCTGCACCTGTTTCGTGTCTCCGGGATCGATGTCTTTCTTCACTGGTCCTGGTTCGTGATCGCGATTTTCGAGATTGGCGCCCGGCAGGGGCGCTACTCCAGCTATGCGTGGAGCGCTCTCGAATACCTTGCCATCTTCGTGATCGTTTTGCTGCACGAGTTCGGCCACGCCTTTGCGTGCCGCTCAGTGGGCGGCAAGGCTAACCGCATTATGCTGTGGCCGCTTGGCGGAGTGGCCTATGTCGACCCGCCGCAGCGCCCCGGCGCGCAGCTGTGGAGCCTGGCCGCCGGGCCGCTAGTGAATGTCGCGTTGTTTCCCATCCTGCTACTTGCGTTTGTGATGGCTTCGCACCTGGGCTGGAAGCAATCGCAACCCGACCTTTACCAGTTGGCCTACGGCGTCCTGGCCATCGACATCGTGCTGCTGGTGTTTAATCTGTTGCCCATCTACCCGCTCGACGGCGGACAGATTGTGCGCTCGCTGCTGTGGTTTTTTGTGGGCAAGGCGCGCAGCCTTCAGGTCGCAACCATCATCGGCTTTGTGGGCGCGGCGGGCCTGGTGGGCCTTGCGCTGCTGGCGCATTCCACCTGGACGCTCTTGATTGCCGGTTTTGTTCTGCTGAACTGCTGGGGTGGTTTGCAGCATGCCCGCCAGCTTATCAAGATTGAGAGGCTGCC
>JASHVU010000571.1 GCA_030044455.1 Acidobacteriaceae bacterium
ACCAGGCAAGGCGCGAAGCAACTGGAGCGCGAAACCCAAAACTGGCAGCGCATGGCAGGCGTCATGGACCGGGTCCTGAAACTCGAAAGGCAGGGGTAGAGCGATGGGGAAACTCCGCATGTTATGGGCAAGAGTCAAGGGGCAAGCGGCGCAGGTGCGCGAAGACGAGGCGTTCGACGAGGAAATCCGCGAGCACATTGTGCTGCTGGAGCAGCGCTACAGGTCGCAGGAAATGAGCGCGCGAGATGCGGCGCGAGCGGCGCGGCGGCAGTTCGGCAGCGTGACCGTACTGAAGGAGCGGCAGCGGGCACAGCGCGGCATTCTGTCACCGGCGGAATGGGCTCGGGACGTGCGCTTCGGTATGCGCATGCTCGCCAAACGGCCCATATCCAGCGCGGCGGTGGTGCTGGCGCTGGCGCTAGGAATCGGCATGAATACGGCGGTGTTCACGGTTGTGAACGCACTACTGCTGCGGCCTCCGCAGGGCGTAAGCGGGACCAACACGCTGATCGAGGTGTGGCTGCACAACCCAAAGGGAGGCGGCGTGCAGGGATACCAGACCTTCGACTATCCCGACTACGCATACTATCGCGATCACACCAAATCCCTGGAAGGGCTAATGGCGTTCGACGGCGAAGTCACCAAAGCGACCTGGAATCGAGAGGGCTCCGGGGAGATTCTGCATGGTCAGCTTGTGTCGGGAAATCTATTTCGGCTGCTGGACGTGAGCGCGGCGGTGGGGCGCCCGCTCTCGGTGGACGACGATAGAATCGAAAACCCGCGCCCGGTGCTGGTGCTGAGTTACCCGTTCTGGAAGCACAAGCTTGGCGGCGACGCGGGAGTGCTGGGCAAGACGCTGATGCTGGATGGCGCGGCGTTTACCGTGGTTGGCGTGGCGCCGGAGGAATTCACAGGGCTGGCGTTGGCTACGAAGCCGGATTTTTGGGCGCCACTGTCGTTGCAAGAACGGTTCACCCACGACGTTGGGCCGACGACGGATCGAGGCTGGCACTGGCTCATTGTGGCCGGAAAGATGCGGCACGCGGGGGACCGGAAAAGCGTGCAAGCAGAGATGCATGTGATGGCACAGCAGACGTACCTTGCACACGGGAGCAAAGACGATTTTTTTGATGCGATGGTGTATCCGCTGACGCTGGTCCCAGGGCCATTCCGCGGGTATGTGGGCGCGTTTACGGCAGGACTGCTGGCGGTGTTCGCTCTGGTGCTGCTGATTGCGTGCACCAATGCGGCCAGTTTGCTGCTTGCGCGAGCCACGGGAAGGGCGCGGGAGATGGCGACCCGGGCCGCGCTTGGTGCCCGACGCGCGAGGCTGGTGCGGCAGATGCTAGTTGAGAGTCTCATGCTCGCTGGCATTGCAGGAGCCGCGGGCATTGGAATTGCCTGGGCGACATCGCGTCTGCTGATGCAGTTGAAGCCGGCAAACATTCCCATCACGCTGGAAATTCCGGTGGACTGGCGTGTAGTGCTGTTTACAGCAGCTGTGTCCGTGGCCACGGGTGTGGCCTTCGGTCTGGCGCCGGCCTTGCGCGCCTCCGCGGTGGAAGCGGCGCGGGTGCTCAAGGAAGAGTCGCAAACCGGCGGCTTGAAGAAGTCGCGCCTGCGCAGCACGCTGGTGGTGGCGCAGATGGCCACGTGTGTGGTGCTGTTGGCGGGCGCCGCCCTATGCGTGCGCAGCCTGATGAACGCCAACGCCATCGATGCGGGGTTCGACACGCATCACATAGCCCTCGCCACATTGGATCCGGGCAGCCTGGGTTACACGCCGGAGAAGATTAATGACTTCTATGCACGGCTGCTTAGCCGCGTCGAGCGCCTGCCCGGAGTGACTTCAGCCAGCTACGCGCAGTTTTTACCGCTGGGAACGTCGCATTCGGAGACATCCCTGGGCAAGCACTTGGGCAAGGAGCCGAACGCGATGACGGTGGACGAATATCGCATAGAGCCGGGGTTCTTCCGGACCATGGGGATTCCGCTGCTGCGCGGACGAGACCTGACCGAGAAAGAAGCGGACAGTGACGAGCCGGATGCGGTGGTGATCAATGAGACCCTGGCGCGAAGATTGTGGCCGGGAGAAGATCCAGTGGGCAAGCGCTTCGCGTTGGGCGGTGAGAAGACTATGAGCGAAGTGGTCGGTGTGGTGAAAGATGGGAAGTACCATACCCTCGGCGAAGGGCCGCTAGCAGTGGTGTTTTTGGGAGGCCTGCCACCAGCGCGCACGCTGGTAGTGCGCGCGGCCGGACAGTCGCGGACACTGCTGCACGTCATTCGTCGCGAGGTCCCTATCGTCGATCCGCAGATAGCGGCCACTGACGTGCAGACCATCGAGGAGTATATGGCGCTGCCGCTGTTCCCGGCGCGGACCGTAGGATGGCTGCTCGGAGTTTCGGGAATCCTCGCGGTGGTTATGACGGCCATCGGGCTGTTTGGCGTGATCGCCTACATGGTGTCGCAGCGGACGCATGAGATTGGCGTGCGCATGGCGCTGGGCGCGCGCCGTAGCGATGTGCTCAAGATGGTGATGGGGAAGGGATTGCAACTGACCGCGATTGGGCTGGGAATCGGGCTGATGGCGGCGTTCGCTGCCTCGCGGCTCTTGACGCCGGTGTTGTACGGGATTGGAGCCAACGATCCGGCCACCATGACCGCGGTGGCCGTGGGTCTGGCAGCGATCGCGCTTTCAGCCTGCTACTTGCCGGCGCGAAAAGCCATGCGCGTGGAGCCGTCAGTGGCGCTGCGATACGAGTAAGCAGCGGATCTGGTTTCAAGCAGACCAGCCTGGCTCCCGTTGTCCTTTCAGACGATCTGCCGAGGTAGTCATCAATAGCCGGAGGAGGTCTCAGGACATGAGACCGAAACGCGCGAGGATGCTATTGAGAATGCCTGGCGAATGAAATGACGCGAACAGGGCAAATCACTCGTGTACCCCGGTTTCTCGGTTCAGACGGTAACTGTCCTGGGAAAACCGGAGGGCTAGCCCTTCACATTGACAGGAAGTCGCCAAACCGCCGATTGAGAGCGAACACCGCCCGCGGTTCACATGAGAGCCTAGACCGTTTTACGACAGCTTGTTGAACCCAAGCATGATGAAGCCTTGGCTACTTGTTTGCGGACTCACATCGATGAGTGCTTTGGCGATTACCACTCGTCCAGAGGCGCGATGCACAGTTCCCGGCCGCGCAGTCGCAAGTCACCATAGGCGACTTCCCGGCAAATGACGAGAAGCCCATTTATCGTTACTGATCGCGCGGAACGCGTTCGCGCACTTTGCAATAGTGCTCCCACCGTGAAATTATCGTGCCACTGCCTATTTCCTGGGGTTCTGTGTTCTGTGAACCGAGCAGCCCTATTTGCGTTGCTAATCATCTCCGCGATTTCTGCGCCAGCGCAAGTCTTCGATCTCCAATCGGACCGGGTGCCGATTTCCGAGCTGCGCGGCCTTGCCCGCTTTCACACTGGCGACAATCTGCATTGGTCCGATCCCAACTTCGACGACTCAAAATGGCCCCTGCTGCGAATGGATCAGCCATGGAGCCAACAGGGCTACAACGCCCCCTCCGGTTTCGCATGGTACAGGTTCCAAATCATCGTCCCGCAAGGGCATCCTCATCTAGGTATGTACGCTCCGGCTCCCGCCGACAGTTACGAGTTCTTCATCGATGGACGGCTGGTGGCGAGACAGGGTGATCTGTCCCCGAACGAGCAGGGGCTCCATCCGTCTGGTGAATGGATCGACAGGGTTGACGGCGTCGATCCCGTCTACGCGATTCCCGACGATCTCATTCCCCCTGGCCGGCACGTTCAAGTTGCTTTGCGGCTCTGGCACCTGCCCTACAACACCTTTCTGCCTTCCGGACAGCGCTCGGCGCTGGTCATCGGCGACCTTCAACTGCTTGAAGCGCAAAGAGACCTTCGCATCAACGCCAACCTGCGCAGCGTTTCTGGCTGGAATTTCCTCTTTGTCGCATGCCTGCTTGCCTTCTTCGCGGGACTCGGGCTCTTCCTGTTGCGCCCAAGGGAATTCGAGTATCTCTGGATTGCCTTCACGGTACTCGGCCTCGCCGCACTGGCACTGAACTTCAGTTACACAAGTGCTCACGCCATGGAATATCGAGCGTTCGAGACCTGGAATGCTCTAGGGTACCTGGCGTTCAATACCTGCTGGCCCACTTTCATCGTCACGTTCCTTAAAGAGCCGCGACGCGGCCTTTACTGGGTCACAGTTGCGTTCGGCACAGCCGCTCCGCTGTCTTATGCTCTTTTCATCTTTCAATGGATCCCCGCCGCCGCCTTTATCCTGGTTGTCTATCTGCTGTACCTCCCCGCTCTGGCCGGGGCGCTGCTACTAATCTGGCTTCCTGCGTGGCGGGGTGTTCTCGATGCACGCTTGTTGCTCGTCCCGCAGGCCGTCAATCTCAGCGCAGGGTTATTCGAGGGCATGATCTATGTCTTCCAAACTACCGGCCACTACACACTCGCTGCTTCGTGGCAGAACCGCTACAGATCCTTCTTCACTTGGCCCTTCACCTTCTCCGTCGATTCCTTGGCCGGTTCGCTCTTTCTAACCGCGATTCTCGCCATCCTCGTCTTGCGCTTTGCACGCACCAGCCGCGAGGAAGAGCACCATTCCAACGAAATAGAGTCGGCCCGTACAGTTCAACAAATCCTTGTCCCTTCCGAGAATCCGTCGATCCCAGGCTTCCTCATCGAATCTGCTTACTGCCCGGCAGGTGAGGTCGGCGGCGATTTCTATCAAATCGTCGCCACTCCGAACGGAGGCGCGCTGATCGTGATTGGCGACGTCAGCGGCAAAGGCATGCCGGCCGCCATGACCGTGTCCTTGCTCGTCGGCACCTTTCGCACTCTTGCCCATTACACTCAGTCGCCGGGCGAGATTCTGGCCTCGATGAATCAGCGCATGTTGACGCGGAGCCATGGCGGATTCACCACCTGTGTTGTACTTCGCGCGAATTCCGATGGGATGCTCACCATCGCAAATGCCGGGCACATTGCTCCGTATCTTGCAGGCAAAGAGCTCGTACTTGAAAACGGCCTGCCGCTCGGACTCGCCGCTGAATCCAGTTACCTCGAGTCCACTTTCTACCTGGCACCGGAACAACAGGTCACTGTGGTCACCGATGGTGTAGTGGAAGCGCGTGACAAAGGGGGCGCACTGTTCGGCTTTGAGCGCACTGCCAGCCTTTCCACCCAGACCGCCGACCAGATCGCCAGGGCCGCCCAGAAATTCGGTCAAGAAGACGACATAACTGCCCTAACGCTCATGGTGGTTGCGACGCCGCAGACCGCACTTGGATGAGCGAACCGCAAATCTATAAATAGGAAGGGGGCGCCGTGTTGTTTCGCGGAGATTAACTCAATTCGGAAGTTGATACTTTGTTAGTGACGCAGGCGCGAAAATGCGAGATCGCTCCCCTTGGATCGACAAGGGTCGAGGAATGGCACTCGGTCGTATAACGGCCTAGCCTCTCATGTGAACCGCGGGCGGCGTTCGCTCTCAATCGGCGGTTTGGCGACTTTATGGCAAGTGATGGTCGGCTCCTGCCCGTTGACAATTTCCAACCCCGCCGTTCGAAAGGCGAGGCAGTCTAGATGAGTGGTTCTCCCTGTTATCAACAGTTCTGGATCACGTTCGATATACAGCAATCATGGTGCCGCTAGTTCACGCCGAACTTGCAATGCAGAAGCTGGTCATTCATAGCGGAGCGCAACCAACGGGTCGACTTTGGAGGCGCGGCGTGCCGGAATGTAGCAGGCGAGCAGCGCGATTCCGCTCAAGACCAAACAGACGAGGACGAACGTCAGCGGGTCGGTGGGCTTGAC
>JASHVU010000572.1 GCA_030044455.1 Acidobacteriaceae bacterium
AGTTTGTGGCATCCAGATACTGAGGATCGTCGCGCCAAAACTTGTGGCCGGGACGAACGCTGAGTTTTCGCAGCGCCTCACGAGCTTCGTCCACACGAAACTGGTCGAGGCCGGGTACCTGGTGCATCAGGACGCGGATCATGCCCGTCTGGGTAATAGGGCAAGTGGCGAAGGAGAGGGGCGACCTGACCGCAAACCAATGCTGAACCATTGAGAAGTCGATGTGCCGAGACTGATGAAGAATCACGAGCACGTTTACATCGAGAAGATAGGTCATCGCTTTGAAGCCTTCCGGCGGCTTTGCGGACGATCCCGATGAAGAAGGCGCTCGATCTGTTCCTGGTCGTCCCGGTCTTCAAGGTCCTTAATATCCTCCACGGAAAACTGGACGAGACTCTTTGGGTCGGAAGGCGGATCGCTGAGAACGAGAAAACCGTTCACATCCTTCAGCCGCGATGGCCCTGGCTCGCTACGCTGGATAAGCTGATCGATCGCGGCACTGGTCGAAGTGCCGTTGGCTCCCCTGAACCTGTCCACAATCGCCTGCGATTCCGGCGAAAGAGTCACCGTGATCCGAACTGCAGCGCTTGGCGCGCTGTTCCGTGGGCCGCGGCGCTTGGATGCACTCGACTGAGCTGTGTCTCTCATATTCCCATTATGATGCATTTTTCTTAAGAAGTATGCAATTCATACAATTCTGATGCATATTCCATTTATGTGCATCAGTGCGACCTGCAACCGCATTTAGCATAGAAGTGAGTAACTATCGCTTTCGAATGAACCACATGCCGCGGTATCAACCCAAGCCCCATCCCCGCAAATCAGCCCCCGCGCCGCCCACTGTTTCCGGCCGCTGGCTCCTGGGCGCACTCGCCGCCGTTGTGGCCGCCGCTGCGCTATGCGTCTGGCTCGTGATCTGCCTGCTATTCTGGCAGGGAAGTTGGCAACTGCTCTACCATCCGTCGTCGACCGTGGCACAAACGCCGGCCGCTGCCGGACTGGCTTTCGACGCCATCGGTTTTGCCGCGACCGGCGACGGAATCCCGCGCCTTTCAGGCTGGTGGATTCCCGCTGTGCCGGACTCACGAACCAGCCGCTACACGGTTCTCTATCTTCATGGCCAGGACGGCAACCTTGGCGATGCGATCCCTGCGTTTGCAGTGCTTCACGAAGCCGGAGTGAACGTCTTTGCCTTCGACTATCGCGGCTATGGGCAAAGCAAGTTCGCTCATCCCAGCGAAGCCAGTTGGCTTGAAGACGCTGGCTGGGCGTTCGATTACCTGACCGGCACGCGTCATATCGATTCGCGCTCGATCGTCCTCTATGGCCAAGGCCTTGGCGCGAACCTTGCACTTGAATTTGCCGATGCGCACAAAGAGCTTGCCGGTGTTGTTGTGGAATCGCCGCGCCCTGATGCGACCGAGCCCATCTTCGGCGACGCGCGCGCAAAGCTGGTTCCCGCTCATCTGCTGGTGCGCGATCGCTACGATCTCAATGTGGCGGCAAAAGGACTGCACATTCCCGCGCTGTGGATTGAATTCAATGCGCCCCATGCGGGCAACGAAAACGACGAAGAGCCAACCGCTTACGGGACGATTGCGGGCCGAAAGACTCTCGTCTGGCTCAATCCTGCGAAGAACTCCAAAGACGATCGGACAGCCGCGATCAAGCGCTGGCTCGATGACCTGGTTCATGGCCCTCAGCCTCCAGCCTTCATTCCGTCCAGTCACGATTGACCGTGGGACCTTGCCGGAAGTCGAAAGGCTCTCTTTTAGTATTAGAATCGGGACAAAAGAGGTCGAAAAGAGGCGTTTTCTGAGATGTTTGTTTACCATTGAGTTACCATGCCAAAAGAAGCAAGATGTTCTTTTTCTGGTACTTATGGCCATTTCCGCACCTCGAAGTGGCTGTTTTGGAATGGAGGGGGTGGGGTGATGGGCTTTTATGGTCGAAACGGACCAGGAAGAAGCCTGAGGTTCCGAACAAGGTGGTGCGGGACGACGATGGGCTCATAGAACCATGATGCGCCTTAACGGAGTAATTCTCTGCAAAGGACGCATAGGCACTACAGCAGGGCAGAGAAAACGGCGGCCGCCTTCTTGAAAGGGCGCTGAAGAACTGGAAGCAGCCCTGATCGATTCTCCATTCGGATACCAAAGAATCACGCACCGATCAAAAAAACGCGCTCGGGTCGGATGAGCGGCCAACGGGGAGTAGCGTCATTTGAATCACTTCAAAGAATCAGATGTACTCGAATAGCGGAAGGCTCGACACGGTCCCAGGGTTCCTGGACGGGTTCCATGAAACGTCAAATCGCGGCTGCCGCCGGCCAAGCCGGGGACGACCTATTCGGTTGGCGAGTTGGCGGGCTGCGATCAATCGCGCGCTGATGAGTGCGGCGGGATTCACGCAGCGCGCTGGGTGTTCGGGCGGCTCACGGTGTATTAAGGATGGATGGCCGACCGCACATTATGAATCCACCTCGCGAGTGGTCAGCTCTGCAGATGGCCGCAGCTTTTTACTTATTCTTGACTAACCGTCTGGACGATCGTTTCGCAGCAAGTCTTTTTGCTTGCGCTCCATGCTTCGATTGAATGGCGTGCGCGTTGACGATTGCTCGAATGAGCCCCGGAAAGCGTTGCTCGATCTCCGCGCACCGTGATGTGTTGTGCATTTCCACGCCGCGCCACTCGCCACGAATCAGCCCCGCCTCTCTCAACGCCCTGAAGTGCTGAGAGAGAGTCGATTTCGGGATTGTTTTGTCGCTGACGGTTAGAAACGTAGAGCAGTTCTGCGAGCACTCCTGCGCCACGATATCGGCGTAGATCGCGACCCGGACAGGGTCGGACAAGGCGTGGAGAATTCCCTCAACCGTAACATCCTCGATCGATGGATGAAATAGAGGCCGCATACCCATTAAGAGTAGTCACGTAGCGGAAAAGGTTCAATAGTTCATTTATCCCGAACTAATGAATCTTTCTTTAGGCGACCTCATCTACTCACTGTAACCAGGCAAGAGGCGGCTCCGTGAGGAAGCCATGAAGGCTTCGGGCCAATTCCGTTGTAGAAAAGGGGTAAAGATATGAGCAAGCTCGCAGGCAAAGTCGCAATCGTCACCGGCGCATCCAAAGGTATCGGAGCCGGCATCGCCAAATCGCTCGCCGCGGAAGGGGCCTCAGTAATTGTCAACTACGCCTCCAGCAAGGCCGGTGCTGATGCTGTGGTTAGCGC
>JASHVU010000573.1 GCA_030044455.1 Acidobacteriaceae bacterium
CAGCAGTGCCCGGCTGGCCTTCCACCACGGTCAGTACTCGATCAGCTTTCACGTTCGTCAACACCTGCTTTACGCCGGTTGGCCAGGAAAGCTCGATTTTCTCGATCACCGCAGACTTGCCCAGTCCAAAATGCACGCGCTTGTCGCTGGATGAGCTGTATCCCACCGCCGTAGTGGCATGGTTGTATTGCACACCTTCTGCTGTCGTAATCTTTACCTTCGTTCCCAGTCCGTCGCGGTTGTCCCTGGTGCCCACCAGCTTGAGGATGATCCAGTGATTCCCGTTACTGGTGCTGTTCATGAGAAGTTGCGGTTTGTCATTGATGGTGCTCACTACAACATCGATCTTCCCATCATTGTTGAAGGAGCCGAAGGCTGCGCCGCGATGCTGGCGCGGCGACAGAAAGTCAGCGCCGGCCGTCGCGCTCACATCGGTAAAAGTGAAGTTGCCATGATTGCGCAGCAGCCCGTCAGGCTGCAAAGTGGGCCGGTTCAGCACATCCATTTCGTTGTCAAGAATCGCACCCCCCGCCACGAACAGATCCTTTTTCCCATCGTTGCTAAAGTCGAATGCTCCCGTTCCCCAGGCGGTCATGCGACGGCTGAAGGCAGTTATGCCGGAAATATCGGTCACATCGTCGAACTGCGTTCCCGTGTTCCTGTACAGCGGAAAGGAGTCGCCAAACATGGCGGTGTGAAAAATGTCGGGCAGACCATCGTTGTTCAAATCGCGGAACTCCGCACCCATGCCTGCGACAAGGCTGCCGATAGAGGTGTAGGCGACGCCCTGCTCCAAAGCGACGTCCTTGAATGTCCCGTCGCCGTTGTTTTGCAAAAGAAAATTGGGAGAAGTGTCGTTGGATACAAAGATGTCGGTAAAACCGTCGTTGTTGTAGTCGGCGAAGGCCAAGCCCATGCCTTTGCCCACGTATTGCCCAATGTGCGAAGACGCCGACACATCGGAAAACGTCCCGTCGCCGTTGTTTCTATAGAGAATGTTCGGCGTCCCTTTAAAGTTCCCCGGGGCACAATAGGTGCGAGCGCTGCCGATGGAGCAAAGTTTGGCATTGGCGATGTTGTAGTCGAGATAATTGATGACGATCAGGTCTAGGCGGCCGCTGTTGGCGGAGTCGAACCACCCGCCGGCAACTGCCCATGGCTTTCCGTAGCCGGGGATGGTGCCGCCTACTCCCGCCTTGTCCGTCACGTCAGTAAACGTCCCGTCGCCGTTGTTATGTAACAACTGGTTGCGGTTTACGCCGGTAATATACAAATCAACAAATCCATCGTTGTCGTAGTCCCCGGCCGCCACCCCCATGGAGTAGCCAACGCCCTTTACTCCCGCCTGTTCCGTGACATCGGTAAAAGTGCCATCACCGTTATTGCGGTACAGCCGGTTCCAGTAACTCGAGTCTGCCTTTTCAAGCGAAGGTATGGCAGCTCCATTGGTAAAAAAGATGTCCAGCAGTCCGTCGTTGTTGTGGTCAAACACGGCAACCCCGCCCAACATCGTTTCAATGGAGTACCGCTGAGGGCTGACACTATTCTTCAGTTGGAATCGGATACCGGACCGGTCGATCACGTCTTCAAAAGAAATCGGGTCTTGGGGTGGGACAGAGAGCGTTTCCGGCTTTGAGGATTCTGCCCGCAGCGTCGACAAGCTCATTTCCACCGCTGCCAGACCGCCTAAGCGAAGAAAATCCCTTCGCGAAAAATCATCGAGCGTCTTGAGCCCGCCGTCGCTCATATCTTTCCTTCCGAGGATGATCTCCGTTCCGGTGTCGATTCTTACGGCGATATGGAATACAAATGCTCAATCATTCTTTGATAAATATACTTTCGATGCACACAACGTGTGGCGCTTTTCGCCCAATCCGTCATCCACCAGGAATGTTAGCGGAGCGATTGCAAGGCGCACAGCACGACAGAAGCCTCATGAGCACGACCGGTTATCGCAAAGCCTGACGCGAGAAGTGGTGCAACGTGAAGCCAGGTGGAGTAGACCCAGTACGTCAAAAGCGCGCAGTCTTTTTCAGAAAGGTGGATTTGTCCTTTGATCGCAAGCTTGATATTTGCAAAGAGGTCGCTCGTTCCGCCGTAGGCTTCTTTACACCCGCCTCTGGCGCGACAAATTCTTTTCGATGTACAACGCATGTCGGCATTCTCGAAGACTTGCTGCATGGTCTCTCCAGGATGCCATTTGGCGACGCCAAGAGATGCATTTTGCCACATTCACTCCGTGGCCGGGCCGCACAGCTTACTGCCGAATCGGAGTCCTGTTCTGAAAAAGTGCGAGACGCGCAATGAGACTCTGTGCCAGGGTCGCATTGCCTTTTTGCGTCGCCAACTCGATCGCACGCCGCTCTAACTCAACTGCTTGGTCGAAATGGCCGGTTTCGGCATACACAGCGGCGAGCGTTCCCAAAAGCGCCGGCTCGTGCGCCGAGGTAAGCTGCACAGCGTGCTCGGCCAGCGGCAGCGCAGCATTGCCATTCCGAAGTGTGTCGTTGCTTGAAGTGGCAAGCACCCACGCAGTATCGTTCAGTACCTGCAAGTTGTCAGGGTCCTTGGTTAAGGCTTGCCTCCAATACGCGAGGCCCTCCTTGCCCTGGCCATTCATGACCAGCGCCTTGCCCAGATAGTAGTGCACGTCCACCGCGTCAGGGGAAAGCGCGAGCGCTTTTTCGAAATGTGGAATTGCGTCGGCCAATTGGTCCTTCTTGGCAAGAGCAATGCCAAGGTTGGTGTGGTATTCAGCAGTCTCCGGGCTGAGATCCAGAGCTTTCTTGAAATGCGGAATTGCACCATCTACATTTCCTTTTGCCATCAGCGCGTGCCCCAGATTGTCTTCGGCCCCGGCACTGGCTGGATCGAGTTCGACTGTCCTGGTGAAGTCCGCAATTGCTTCGTCGAGATTTCCCTGCATGGTCAGCGCCAGGCCTAGATTGTTATACGCCGGCGCGTACCCGGGATCGATCTTGATGGCCTTGCGATACTCACCGAGCGCCTCGTCGACCCTCCCTTGCGCTACAAGGGCGTAGCCAAGATTGTTATGAGCCTCGGCGAAATCGGGATCAGCTTCGAGCGCGGAATCGAATTCGAGCACGGCTTCGGAAAGGTTGTGCTCCGCAAGCAGCGCCGAGCCCAGGTTGTTGTGCGCTTCGGCGTAGCCGGGCCGTTCGTCAAGGGCCAGGTAAAACTGCTGCTTAGATTCGGCCGCGTGTCCCGTCTGGCCCAGCGCAGCACCCAAGCCGTTATGCGCTTCGGCGTAGTGCGGGTCGAGGCGGAGAGATTCGCGAAATTGCACCATTGCATCATCGATCCTGCCGGCGCGCAAGAACGTCTGACCCAAGCCGTAGTGGGCGCGCGCATCGTTGGATTGCATGGCCAGCGCTTTCTTCCATTCCACAATCGCTGCGTCGTATTCTCCCTTCTTGGTCAGGTCGGCGGCCAGATCGAATTGCTTGTAAAAGTCCACCGCAGGCGTGTCAATGTGTTCGATGCCACTGGGGTTCATGTTGACGAACTCGGGAATATTCACGGCGCGATTCGCAGCCGTTGAGTTCTCAATAAGAATCGCCGGCGTATCATTTCCGCTCTCATCGATGTGCGTCAAGAACATCTGGGTGTACGGAGTCCGGCTCTTCGACGAGAAAACCAGCCAGCGCCCGTTGGGCGAAAAGCTATGCCACGAATTCATGAGCGGCGTGTTGCAGTTCATCAGACGCGCTTTGCCGCCCGCGGCCGGTACGATATAGAGCTTTCCGTCCGGGCGCATCAACTGGCCATTATGTGCCTGCACAAACACCATCCACTTGCCGTCCGGTGAAATTTTAGGAAAGCTATTGCTCATCCCGTTTTGCGACGCGCCTGCGATTGGCTCGGCCGTGCCGCCCCGGCCGCCGTTAAATGGAATGCGATAAAGATCGTATTGGATGGGCACTTCGGCAGGATCATTCGCATAGGCAGCCAGCTTTCCGTCAGGCGGGTTCGGGTCCTTGGCTTTCGCACGCGCGAACACAAGATACTTTCCGTCCGGACTCCACACCGCGCTTGCCTGCACCAGCTTCGGATCGTCGGCCCCGGGTAGCGGATGCAGCATTTTGGCTTCGCGGTCATACCACGCCAGGATTCCACGCGTCGGATAAAAAGCCTGCAGGAACCGGTAATCGAGAAAGTTGGCCACATAGTAGAACTGCCAACCCTTCGTTCCCGGCGGCTTGATTGTGGTTGCCACGTACTTGCCATCCGGTGAAACTTGCGACATGAATCCCAGACGCGACTGCGGGTCCATCTCGCCGGTAAACTTGGCCCACGAGATCATGTCCTCGGTGCGCACGGTCATTTTTTTGGCAACGGGCACCAGCGCGTAGAGACCTTTGTCGTTTTGCGGACCATCCATGTCCAGGCCCAGGGTTTTGCCGTCGCGGCTGAATGAGTGGCAATTGGCGCAGGAGTGCAGATCCGTCATCACAACGTGGCTTGAAGGCTGGGAAACATCGCGCATGCGCCACTCGATCAACGGAATTGCGCTGGGAGCCAGCGGCTTGATGACGCCCCTCTCCGTCGCCGAAGGCATCAGCGGCACGTCTCGATAAAAGATTGGCGCTGCAACAGGATCGCGCGAAACGGTGAGTTGCAACGCCCCACGCGAGCGAGGTTGTGTTTGATTTCCATCTGTGTAACCGGTAATGGTGATGGTGGCCGGGTGATCGACTGCGTGTTTCCGGATTGCGTTCCACGCGGTGGCGTCCGGCTTCCAGGTGTGCGCGGCCGCTTGTTCGGGTGTCAAGGTGGGAAGCTTGTTGCTGCTCGAAATGCAACGCGGATCGATCTCGCCTATCTTCAACCCTTCGCCCTTCGAAGTTAGGTGCAGAGCTGGGGAACCATCGCCGAATGCGATCTCAATTTGCCAGCTTACGGCACTTTCGGCTGGATCACGCCACTGAAATGTGGGAGCGGCCATATCGGGCGGAAAAGTCGAACCATTGAGGGGATAATCGACGATGATGCCAACGGGTGAATTCGTCGCGCCGGCAACTGTCTTGCCTGGCCTGGTCAACCAGGTGGCGCATAGAAACAGACAGGACGCGAGAGCAACTCCTGATGCGCGGGCGGAGTGGGTCGAACCTCGTACGCGGGCATTCCTATGTCCCCCGACGGCCGTTGAAAGACTGTTTGCTTCACGCGGCTCGTCACCGCACTGATTCACAAGACTCATTCTGCGATCCTCTGTCTTCGAAACGTGACTAATCAGACCAACCCAGGAAGTGCTGGAACTTTCCGGAAGGCGGAGTATACTCCTGCGCAAAGACCTCGGTCACCAGCGATTCGCGGGTCCGCTTGCACCTTCTCCTGCACTCCTGCTCCGAAGCCGGACTCCAAACAATGAGCAACGAGGCATGATCCCAATTGGGAACCTGGCCGCGCTCGTCTTACTGCGCCCACACGCGCAGCAGCAACACCCCGTGCGATGGGATCGCCGCCAAATATGCATCGCTAGCAAACTGCACATCTTTGTGACTCCACAAATCCCGGGCCTTGGTCATTGCACGGCTTAAGTGCAAATCGGATGCATGAACTGTAGCTTGCGCCGCAGTCGGGCCCAGATTGACCACGCCGACCGCAACGCTGCCGTCGGCCAGCGGCTTGATCCATGTCTCAAGATTCCCATTCTTGACAGGCGAGGCCTGCTTGCCGAGCGGGTCCTGATCGATTGCGATGACTTCCTTGTTCATCAGGATCGATTTCGTCGCCGCCGACATGGTGCGGATGTCGTTTCCCGCCAGCAACGGTGCAGACGCCAATGCCCACAAACTCATGTGGGTGCGGTATTCGTCGTCGCTCATATGGCCGTTGCCGATCTCCAGCATGTCAGGATCGTTCCAGTGGCCAGGTCCGGCGTAGGGAGCCGTGGGCACCTGCTTTTCAATGTTGAACATCATGCTGTCCCACTCGTCGCGGATGTCATCGGTGGTGCGCCACAGGTTGCCGCTGACATCGGCGCCCCACTTTTCCACGCTGCCCAGACCGTACTCGCACAAGCTGAAGACGATGGGGCGACCGGTCGAGTGCAGCGCGTCGCCCATCTTCTGGTAGATGGGCTCGAGCGCATCATTCTTGTAGATGGTCCCGGCACTGCACCAGTCGTACTTCAGGTAGTCAATGCCCCAGGCGGCAAAGGTGTTCGCATCCTGCAGTTCGTGTCCGTAACTTGCCGGATAGCCTCCGCACGTGCGCGGTCCAGGCGAAGAGTAGATGCCGAGCTTCAGTCCTTTTGAGTGCACATAGTCGGCGAGCGCCTTCATATCGGGGAACTTATGATTCGGTTGCAGGTTACCTTGCGCGTCCCGCACGCCTTCCCAGGTGTCGTCGATGTTGACGTAGATGTATCCGGCGTCGCGCATCCCGGTGGAGACGAGAGCGTCGGCGGCGGCACGCACATCGCATCGTTGACGCGGCCGGCAAAGTGATTCCAGCTGTTCCATCCCATGGGGGGGGTGGCGGCGAGGGTAGGGTCCTGCGCCAGGGCGATCGGGCCCAGAGCCGCGAGCATGAACACGGTTACACACAACCTG
>JASHVU010000574.1 GCA_030044455.1 Acidobacteriaceae bacterium
GTTTCGTGCGCTTCTGCAGGAACTGGCGAATACTCAAAGCGCGATGGAGAGCCCAGTCCGCGCAGCCATTGCGCGACTCTCCCACAGTTAGCCCGCATTTCTCACAGGTTTGCGCATATGGCGAATTCGGTGCTTTGAAAGACGCCTGCGGGCCTGGAGGTCCGCAGGGACAACCGGGCTACCACCCCAACGAATACAAATCATTCGTTGGGGCCCCGGGGAGCCCGGCGCTACGGGTTTTCGTGGCTGGTGAGAAATGCGGATTAGAAGGTCAGATCACCATGCTCGGTTTATGACGGGGTTCTCATCTTTAAGACCCAGAATCTTCCTGGGTGCCAAGAAAGAAAAGCCCTGCAGTTGCAGGGCTTTTCAGTAGGTTTTGTAAAGATTTACTGCAGTCATACATGGCGCATGGCGTCACCCAAGGCCATGAAAATAGGTTATGCGATCTGCGCGGATGAAGGACGAGGATCTGTGGAGCCGGTGAAGCCCGCACTGCAGTCTGTCCTGGATGTCGCCGCGTATCCAAGACTGTAGCTGAAGCACGAGCACGCAGGGCAGACTGAACCTGTAGCCGGCGTCCCCCGCGCAGATTGCCGAAGGAGGACCTATGGAGGTCATTCTCAGCTGCTGTGCCGGTCTGGACGTACACAAGGACAGCGTGGAAGCCTGCGTTCGCCGCACCAGCGCGGGCGGCAAGGTGGAGCATGAG
This sequence comes from Acidobacteriaceae bacterium, assembly GCA_030044455.1. GTDB lineage: Bacteria > Acidobacteriota > Terriglobia > Terriglobales > Acidobacteriaceae > Telmatobacter. Next base: position 713 of record JASHVU010000574.1, read on the forward strand.
GTTCGCCACTGGGGAACGACGACGCGTGAACTGGTGGAGATGTCGGACTGGCTTTCCTCGCTCGGCGTCACGCACGTGGCGATGGAGTCGACGGGAGTCTATTGGAAGCCGATCTTTAACATTCTCGAAGCGCATTTTGAGATTCTGCTGGCCAACGCCCATCACCTGAAGAACGTTCCCGGACGCAAGACCGACATCCGGGATTGTCAGTGGATCGCGCAGCTGCTGCAGCATGGATTGCTCAAGGGCAGCTTTATTCCTCCGCGCCCGCAGCGGGAACTGCGCGATCTCACCCGTCAGCGAACGCAGTTGGTCGATGAGGCGAGTCGTATCTCGAATCGCATTCAGAAGGTGCTGGAGGACGCCAACGTGAAGCTGGGCTCGGTGGCCAGCAACGTGGTGGGTGCATCGGGGCGGTCGATGCTGGAAGCCATCGTGGCCGGGCAGGATGATCCGGTGCAACTGGCAGACCTGGCCCGGCGGCGGCTGCGGGCCAAGATTCCGCAACTGGAGCAAGCGCTGTATGGCAAGCTCACCGAACATCACCGCTGGATGCTGCGGCTGTTGTTGGATCAGCTCAACAACACCGAGCAGTTTATCGCGCGGCTGGATGAGAGGATCGCCGAACTGACGCGCCCTCATGAGCCCGTTCTGGAGAAGCTGGATGCGATCCCGGGAGTTGATCGGCGCGTGGCCGAGGTGTTGTTGGCCGAGATCGGCCCGGATGTGACACCGTTCCCGACCGATGCGCATCTGGCCTCCTGGGCGGGCATTTGTCCTGGCAACAACGAGAGCGCGGGCAGGAAGCGCAGCGGCAAAACCACCAAGGGCTGCCGATGGCTACGGCAAGCTCTGGTGCAGGCGGCCTGGGCTGCGAGCCATAAGAAGGACAGCTATTTCCAGGCCCACGCTCGAAATCTCATGCATCGCCGCGGACGAAAACGAGGGCTGGTGGCTGTAGCGCACTCGCTGCTAACCGTCATCTATCACATGCTCAAAGAAGGCACTGTCTACAGCGACCTTGGGGCCGCTTTCCTCGATAAACTCAGATCCAAGCAACTCATCCGCTTCCACGTGCGCAGGCTTCAGAACTTGGGACTGCAGGTCGCCCTCACTCCCGACGCAGCTTAATTTTCAGGGCAGATCGAATGGTTGGGCGTATATCGAGATGCGATAGATGTCCGGAGCAATTTCCGTGGTTTTGGCCATGGTCTCTTCCTCCTTGTGATAGGGTGCGCCACGGCGCGATAAGTTGTGCCTAAGGCTACAGTTGTAATTGCATAAGAACGCAAAGGTCCGAGCCTAAAGGCCACTTGATTCCGGCGAATTTTCAGGGGCCTAAAGGCCCCTGCTCCCTCCGGAAGCACCATTTACAACTGTAGTACTAAACGCGCACATTTTGCCCAATCGGGCGAATCTCCGCGGCAGCGATATCAAGGGCGAAATGGCCGCCGCCTTCGCGAACTCGAGTGGCTCAGGATCCATGGCCTTGAAAATCAAACTGGACCGCTGCTCTCGAGTCCGGTGATCTTGACGTGCAGTCGCCGATGGTGGCTTGTGCCTGCCGCGGTCGGGAACGATTCATCGCGCATTTGGACGAGCGGTAAACAAGCCAATGCGCTCATCGGCCCCAGATTCGCAATGAAAAGTCGGCTTATGGAAAGCGATGTTGTGGGCGGATTAGCGTACGGGCTAAAGCCCGTACCTTTCAAAACTCGCGCGCAGAAGAGTTTTTCGGCAAGCTGTAAAGCCACGCCCTTTCAAGACGGTATTGATGCAAGCCGTTCTAGCTTGATTTGAGATCGCTCATCGCACCGGGCGGGTAGGCGGTCGACTCGCGCACCACCAGGTGGGTATCAATCTTGTATTCGCGCTGCGGGTTGCCACCTTCAACAATGTGTTCTTTGAGCGCCCTGACCGCGGCCTTGGCCAAATCGACTCGGGACATCTGGATGGAGGTAAGCGGAGGAATCGTAACCTTGGCCATCTGAATGTCGTCGTATCCGATGACCGAGAGATCGGCCGGTACCCGCAATCCAACCCTGAACGCCTTGTGCAGCACACCGATGGCGGTCATATCGTTGGAACACATCACCGCCGAGGGCCGGCTCGCACACTCGAGAATCTTTTCCATGGCCTTGATTCCGCCTTCCAGCGTGTGGTCGCCTTCAACGTGCCACTCAGGTCTCGCGGCAATGCCGCATTCCTTGAGCGCATGCAAAAATGCTGCCGATCGCGATCGCGCCGAGTGCAGCCTCATCGGGCCGGAGATGAATCCGATCTTTCGGTGCCCCAGTGCGGCCAGGTGTTGTACCCCCTGTCGAATCCCATGACCGTAGTCGACCTTCAAGAGGCTCACGCCCGGCCGATCCGGGCCGGCATCAACAAATACGAGCGGGATATTCCTCTCGGCCAGTTGCTCGAATAGCGGCTGTTCGATACCGAAGGTCATGATCGCCACACCTTCGGCCTTGCGCTCGAGCAGGCGGCGGATGCAGACTTCCATTCTCTTGGGATCGTAGTTCGTCGAACTGATCAGAATCTCGAATCCATTTTCAATGGCCACGTCCTCGAAGCCTTGAATGAGTTCCGGGAAAAATGGATTTGTAATTTCAGAAACCACCAGGCCCAGCATTCCGCTACGCCCCGATCCCAGGGCGCGCGCCTGCGTGTTGGGCACGTAACCGAGTTCGTGAATTGCGGTCCACACGCGCTTGGCGAGTTTCGCATTCACCGTCGGCACGCGATTAATGGTTCGGGAAACCGTGGCGATGGAAACGTTTGCCCGCGCGGCCACAGACCGTATATCGAGCGGTGCACGTTGCTTCCGGCTGCGGTTGGGGGTTTTCGACATTCAGGCCTCGGTAACAGAAACGAGAGAAGGCGTTTACATCATACCGCACGGGAAGCGATGAATCGACGTGGAATTTGACACCTAACTGTGCCCCCGATTAGGGTTAATCCACAAAGAAAACGCTTTCTCTTGGAGCCCCGAATCCGGCCTGTCCACTAGGATCAGAACCATCGGGGAAAGAGAGGGAAATCATGTTGCTCAAAGATCTGCGCGAGCAAGTGCTGAAAGCCAACCTGGAACTCGTGCACGCCGGGTTGGTTCTGTACACTTTCGGAAACGCCAGCGGAATCGACCGCAAAGAGGGACTGGTGGCCATCAAGCCAAGCGGCGTTCCCTATGAAACCATGCAACCTTCTGATATTGTGCTCACCGATATGGACGGAAAGGTTGTCGAGGGCAATCTGAAGCCTTCTTCCGATCTCGACACGCACATTATTCTCTATAAACGGCTCCCTGCGATCGGCGGCGTGGTTCACACGCACTCCACATACGCTACGTCCTGGGCGCAGGCGGGGCGGCCGATTCCGGCCTTCGGCACTACTCATGCCGACTATTTCCGCGGCCCCGTTCCAGTCACCGACCCGCTCACCGACGAGGAGATCAATGGCGATTACGTTTTGAATACCGGCCTCGCCATTTGCCGCCTCTTCGACAGACGAGACGGTCTCGATCCCATGGCGACACCGGCTGCCCTGGTCGCCGGACACGCGCCCTTCACCTGGGGACCCACGCCCGCCGATGCTGCCCACACGGCGGTGGTGCTTGAAACCGTGGCCCGCATGGCTATCCTTAGTTTGTCCATTAATCCTGAGTGTGCCGGTGTATCCAAGGCTCTACTCGACCGGCATTACTTTCGCAAGCACGGCCCGAAGGCGACCTACGGGCAAAACTAGTTTGCAAGCGCCGGGGGCGGGTAGATGCTCTCAAGAGCCCTCCGCGGTCCCGGCGAACGAAAGGAATCGACGCGATGCTTGTTTCGTTTGATCATCTGGCGGCAGGCTGTTCCCAACTCCTCGCTTTCTCGTCGGAGCCGTTGGCGCATTTGCGCGGGTTGGATATCGCGGTGATCGCAATCTACTTTGCGATGGTGGTGTGGATCGGCTTCTACCTGAAGGGGATGTCGAATACCGGCGAAGGGTTTTTCATGGCCGGCCGGGAGATGACGGCATGGATCGCGGGTTTGAGCTTTGTTTCGGCCAACCTGGGTTCGCTGGAACTGATGGGGTGGGCGGGCTCGGCCTACCAGTACGGCATTCTGGCCACGCACTGGTACTGGATCGGCGCCATCCCGGCGATGCTCTTCCTCGGGCTGATGATGATGCCGTTCTACTACGTTTCGAAGACGCACTCGGTACCTGGGTACCTGAATCTTCGCTACGGCGAGCACGCGCGCACGGTGGCGGCTTTGGCCTTCGCTCTCGAAATGATCCTGATGAGCGGCGTGAACATGTTCGCCATGGCGGTCGTCATGAAGGTCGTGCTGGGCTGGGACCTGAACTTCTCGATTATCGTGAGCTCGGTGGCCGTGGCTCTTTACGTGGGCCTGGGCGGTTTGCGTTCGGCCATCTTTAATGAGGTGCTGCAGTTCGTGCTCATCTGGGGCGGCGCACTGCTGGTGCCGATTCTGGGACTGGTGCAGTCGGGCGGCTGGACAGGGCTGAAGTCCAAAATCCTTACCAATCTGCACTCCGACAGCTACTTTCACATGTGGCGCGACACAGGCAGCTTTTCAGCTAACCCCATGGGCGTGCACTGGACAGGCATCGTCTTCGGGCTGGGCTTCGTGATCAGCTTCGGTTACTGGACGACGGACTTCCTGGTGGTGCAGCGGGTGCTGGTGGCGCACAACCTGCGCGCGGCGCGCATGG
>JASHVU010000054.1 GCA_030044455.1 Acidobacteriaceae bacterium
CCGGGCGGCTTTTTCTACGTCAACTCCGGCCTGATCCTCGCCGCCGACGAGGAGGCGGAACTGGCTGGCGTCATGGCACACGAAACGGCCCATGTCTGCGCCCACCACGCGGTTCGCGAAATGACTCGCATGAATTACGCGCAGTTGGGCACCATCCCGCTCATTTTCATGGGTGGCTGGACCGGCTACGGAATCTACGAAGCGGCCTCCATCGGCATTCCTATCACTTTCCTCAAGTTCTCACGCGACTTTGAGGCACAGGCCGACTACCTCGGCGTCCAGTACATGTACCGCGCTGGATACGATCCGCAGGCTTTTATCAGCTTCTTTGAAAAGATCCAGGCCCTCGAAAAGCGCAAGCCGGGGCTGGTAGCCAAGGCGTTCGAAGACCATCCCCAGACTCCCGACCGGATCCTCCACACCCAGGAGGAGATCGCCCGTATTCTTCCTGCCAAGGACGAATACATGGTCACCACCTCTGAGTTCGATGACGTGAAGGCCCGGCTGGCCCGGATTGAGAACAAGCGCCGTCTGCAGGACACCAAGGGCGTGACGCGCCCGTCGCTGCGCCGCGCCAGCACCGCCGGCGACGACTCGGGCGACACTCAAGCTGACGACTCCTCAGGCAACAGCAACGGCAATGACCAGCCCACGCTCCACCGCCGCGACGACCAGAACTGACGAAGAGGTTTTTACCGCGGGCCTCCTGACCGGCTATGGTGCGGGCGTTACGCCCGCGCCATAGTTCTCCAGAGCGCGACTTTGACCCCTCAACGGCACGACTCTGGTTTAGCACGATCCGGCTGAAAGCTAATAGCTGAGGGCGAATAGCTGCTCTCAGAACCATCTGCTCCAACAACCCTCCATCTTGGGCTCGGTTCCCCCGTGGACACCACCTGCAGGGTTCTTGCCGATTTCCCCATCTAAACCCGACGGCCGCCCCAAACCCCAATTCCCATGAATTTCCTTTAACTTCCTGAAATTCCTTGAATTGGCGGGTGAAACCGCGTTATATACAAAGCTACCGGTAGATGCGCCGGACCCCAGCCGAGAAGCATCTGTTTTGGTAGGAGTAATTATGCGTAACGCCGCGGCTCGCTCCAACCTGCTCGTTCCTGAAGTGCGCGAGGTCATGGATATCCGCCAGGCCTCCGATTACCTTGGCATCTCTCCCGACACACTTTACAAATACGCCTCCGAAGGTTTTGTGCCCGCCTTCAAGCTCGGCAATCGCTGGCGCTTCAAGCGCTCGCGCCTCGACGAGTGGATGGACCGGCAATCCGACCTGCAGTCCTCCACCACTAACGCCGAGATTGAAGCCGGCAAGAAGAAGCCTGTGCAGCCGGCGGTGTAGAAGCAGGGAAAATGGGAACGAGGAAACAAGGCGCGGGTGTCTGACATCCGCGCTTGTTGTTTTGGAGAGCTATGTCGCAGCCGGGCGACTACGAATTCCGTGATCTTGAGTTCGCCAAGAGCATTGCGACCGACATGATTCCTGTCCTCGAGGAGCGCCATTTTTTCGAACTGCTCGACGACCTCTATTGCCCGCCGGATCCGACAGCGTCGGCGCGGAAATGTGAGCATTCGTATAGCGGTTCAATTGAAATTCTGGAGACTCTCGGCATGGACTCGAGAGAGATTTCAGACGTATTGGCCGCCCTGAAGGCGCGGGGCGGATGCTGCGACTGCGAAATTCTCTACAACGCCGTCGAAGAGAGCCGGCTCAAGGGCACGTATTGGAAAGCACACTATATCGAATTGGCTAAGGAGCGCGGTTTCTAAAGCGTTCTAGGAAATACCGTAAGGAGACACCGACGCCACAAAGTCAGCGCAACCCCAAGGAGCGCTGACCCTGCACAACCGTGAGTGACATTACACCTTTTCCTAAAATGCCGAAGTTCCGCTGACTCCGCTAGCGCCGCTGCCGTGTGATAAAACTGTGCGGGTGGATCATCTCCGCCGCATCGGCGCGCTGCGCCGGAAGCTCACCCGCGCCGGTCTCCCGGGCCTCCTCGTTACTCATCTTCCCGACGTCCGCTATCTGTGCGGATTCTCTGGTTCCAGCGCCGCTCTTGCCATCACCCGCCGCTCCGTGCGGATGTTCACCGACGGCCGCTACACCACGCAGGCCACGGAAGAGGTGCAGAGCCCGCGCATCGACGTGGAGATTGCGACCACCGCTGCCGCGACCGCCGCCGCGCAATGGCTGGCCGCGCAACCGGGCGTTGGGGCCGCCGGCTTCGATCCCAATCACACTTCCGTGGCCGAACTCACCCGCCTCAAAGAGGGACTGCCCGCTCGTCTCCGCAAAAGCTTTTTCACGCCGCTCCCCGCTCCGCTCGTCGAAACTCTCCGCCTGATCAAAGACGATGAAGAACTGGTCATCATGCGCCAGGCCGCACTGATGGGCTGCAAGCTCTTCGACCACATCCTGCCGATCATTCGCCCAGGCTTGAAGGAAGTGGAAGTCGCGGCGGAGCTCGAATACAAGGCTCGCCTAATGGGCGCTGAAGGCATGTCGTTTGAGACAATCGTGGCCTCAGGCTCCCGTTCTGCCATGCCCCACGGCAACGCCAGCACCCAGCCACTGCCGCGCCAGGGGTTTGTGACGCTCGACTTCGGTATAATCCACAAGGGTTACTGTTCCGATATGACCCGCACCGTGCACCTTGGCACACCCACGGCGCGCGAGCGGAACGCCTACTATGCCGTCTTCGAGGCGCAGGAAGCCGGGGTTGCTGCTGTATCATCGGGCGTGAGCTCAGGAGATGTGGACGAGGCAGCCCGCAGTGTGTTGCGGCGGGAGGGGTTGGCGGAGGCGTTTTCCCATTCCACCGGGCACGGTGTCGGCCTTGAGATTCACGAAGCTCCGCGCATTGGCGCGAAGCAGAAAGCCCGGCTGCAGGCCGGAATGGTGGTTACGATCGAGCCCGGCGTTTATCTGCCCGGCGAGTTTGGGGTGCGCATTGAGGATATGGTGACCGTAACCCGCACCGGAGCTGAGATTCTCACTCCGGCGACGAAGGCTCTTATTGAACTTTATTGAAGACCGCGTAAGTAATGTCGGGCAAGCGCGCCATAGCGCTGTGGTTGTTTTCTCATCGCTTCAGCATAGGGAAAACGATTGCGCAGAACCATTGTGGAGTCCCGTAAGGACGGCGCCAGGATATTTCATCTGCAGGGACCAATAGCCCGTGGTTTGACGGGAGAGTTAAAGGAACGAATGAAACAACAGGACATTGACGACCTGAAGCAGCTGATTGAATTCCTGAAGCAGTATCAGGTGGCCGAATTTGATTTGGACCGTGGCGACCTGAAGATCAGGCTCAAGTTCGCGCAGGAGAGTGCACCCTCTGCCGGCCTGGGCGAATTGGCCCGGCTCATTCAGTCGGCCCCGCCGGCAGCTCATGCGCCGCATGCAGGAGCTCCGGCAATCTCCGCGCCGTCGGCAGCGCAGACCCCGGCCGAAGAAGAAGATTTGCACGTGGTGAAGTCGCCAATTGTGGGCACGTTCTACGCCTCGCCGTCGCCAGGCGCCTCGGCGTTTGTTGCTCCCGGCGACGTGGTCGAAAAGGGCCAGGTGATCTGCATCGTCGAAGCCATGAAGCTGATGAACGAAATTGAGTCCGATGCGGCCGGCGAGATCGTCAAGTGCCTGGTTTCGAACGGCCAGCCGATCGAATTCGGCCAGCCGCTGTTTACGATTCGAACGGCGTAGAGCCGGACACGAAGCAAGCCGGCGGGTCGGCGGCTCGGCAGGCCGACGTTGCTTCGCGATATCGCAGGGCCGCAGGCTCGAATGCCGTTCTCGCGGAAGCTTAGACTCTGCGGCAAAGAGAGGGTATATCTCTGGACGAATTTCGTAAGTACCATCCCCCAGGGCCTGAAGGCCTCATGGAATCAATGCTCATGACGGCACAACTGAAGCCGTGCCCTTTCAAAACAACCTGTTTCCAGGCGGCCACGATGATTGGGCTGACTTGCCGACTTGCTGACTCGCTGACTTGCCATGTTTAAGAAAGTTCTTGTCGCCAATCGTGGCGAAATCGCGCTCCGGGTATTGAACGCCTGCCGTGAACTGGGCGTGCGTACGGTTGCCGTCTACAGCGAGGCTGACCGCAACTCATTGCACGTTCGATTTGCCGACGAAGCCATCTGCATCGGCCCGCCGCGCCCAACCGATAGTTATCTCAACGTTCCAGCCGTGATCTCCGCGGCCGAAATCGCCGACGTCGAAGCCATTCATCCCGGCTATGGCCTGCTCAGCGAGAACGCCAACTTCGCCGAGGTCTGTCGCGCCTCGAATATCAAGTTCATCGGCCCGCCACCTGAGGTTACGCGCCTGATGGGCGAAAAAGAAAAAGCCCGCCAGGCGATGAAGAGGGCCAAGGTTCCTATTCTGCCTGGCTCCGACGGCGTGATCGCCGATGTGAACGAAGCGGAAAGCTGGGCGGCCAAGGTCGGCTACCCGGTCATTCTCAAGGCCAAGGCCGGCGGAGGCGGTCGCGGCATGCGCATCGCGCGCAGTGCCGAGGAACTCCCCAACCTCTTCCATGCGGCCCATGCCGAGGCGGCCAACGCCTTCGGCAATGGCGAGCTCTACATGGAGAAGTTCATTGAGAATCCACGCCACATCGAATTCCAGGTCCTGGCCGATGAGCAAGGTCACGTGGCAACACTCTTCGAGCGCGAATGCTCAATTCAGCGCCGCCATCAAAAGCTCATCGAAGAGGCGCCATCACTCCAAGTCACGCCAAAAATGCGCGAGGAGATCAGCCGCACCCTCTGCCGCTGCCTCACCGACATCGGCTACCAGAATGCCGGAACCGTCGAATTTCTGATGGACTCTACCGGCCAACTCTACTTCATCGAGATGAACACGCGCATCCAGGTAGAGCACCCGGTTACTGAGGCCATCACCGGTGTCGACCTGGTGAAAGCGCAGCTCCGCATCGCCTCCGGCGAAGAACTCAGCGAGATCCTCCCACCCAAGCTCGAAATTCGCGGCCACGCCATCGAGTGCCGCATCAACGCCGAGCACCCACGCAAGTTCACCCCATCCGCCGGCCAGATCACGGCCTTTAACGTTCCCGGCGGCCACGGCGTTCGCGTCGACACCGCGCAGTATGCTGAGGGCGTCATCCCGCCATACTACGACTCGCTCATCGCCAAGCTCATCGTCCACGGCGCCGATCGTGCTGAGGCGATTGCCTGCATGCGCCGGGCCCTCAGCCAGTTTGTGATTCGCGGCATTGAAACCTCAATCTCACTCCACGAAGAGATCTTTGCCGATGAAGAGTTCCAGGCCGGCCAATTCGACACTGGATACATGGAGCGGTTTCTGGCGAGACGAACCGAAGCATGACAGGCGTTCATACTTTTCCGCCCGGATTCGCTGCCCATTCGCAAATTTCTCTTCAAGTTCCACAGTACTTTGACCTATAGTGTTGTGCACCACACACAGGCCAAGTATTGGAGGAGGGAAAGATGGGATTCTTGCAGGGATTGCCGGACATTATTACTGCAGTCGGGGGCATGGGAACGGCGGCATTCGGGCTGGTGGATACCACCAAGGTCTTCTGGGGCGGCGTCAATCGCATCGGCTTTAAAAAAATTTCGGGCACAATTACAGGGCTCACGCCAAAGCTCGGCGCAGGGCTCACCCAGGAGCGCATCATCGGAACGTTGCGTAGCAACTGGTACAACGGCACCGCTCTGAATGACCAGAAATCAATTGCCAAGTCGCTCATCAAGCAGGGGCTGAATCCAGCCAATGCGGCCGAGCTAGCCGCCCTGACAGGCGCAGATGCAGGTCTGCTCACCTCGGTGGCCCAGAAGATCGCAACCGGCATTTCGCTTGCGGCGCCGGAAAGTGACGCCTACTCGCGCTTCGACTTTGCCATTACGGCCATGCTCGACGAGGTTTATCAGCATGCTGATCAGGCATACACGAACTGGACGCGAGTGTGGGCGTCGTTTTTTGCCCTTGTGCTGGCCTTCGTGGGCGGCTGGATCCTGAATGGCGGTCAGTTTAACGATTATTGGTGGACGCGCAATATGTGGACCGCAATCGTTGCCGGATTGCTCGCCACACCGCTGGCGCCCGTTGCAAAGGATCTGTCGAGTGCGTTGGCTGCGGCCGTTAACACGATGCAGATCATCAAGAAATAGGCGCGCCATGACCACATTCCTCGACGTAAGGCTCCAGCCGGTAGGCGGCGCAGTGGCGCAACAGGTCGCCCTGTTTTCCGGTACCACCATCGACGACTACACCGGCATAACCCAGAGCAATTTCAAGAGCTTCATCCAGGGACAGCACGTTCTGATCGGCGCGCACGGCTTCAACGTGGACAGGGCGGACGGCGTCCTGCGGCTTTCTGCCTGGGAGGCGCTGCTCCGGCTTCCGCCGTCTTCAGTTTTCATTGGTTTGCTGTGGCCGGGCGACTCAATCTGGGCTCATGGCCTCGATTATCCCGTCGAAGCCGGTGTTGCCGACCAGTCGGGGCAGCGGGTAGCGGAGTTTGTCGATGCGAACTTCGGCGGGGTCGCTAGCGTCTCTTTTGTTTCTCACAGTCTGGGCGCGCGCGTGGTGCTTTCAGCAATCGCGAACATGAAGAGCCACGTCCGTCGCCTTATCGTGATGGCCGGCGCCATTAATAACGACTGCCTCATCAACGAATTCAACTTGGTGTCGGAGTCGGTCGACTCCATCTCGGCGCTGGCGTCACTGGGCGACACGGTCCTGTCGGAGCTTTTTCCTCTGGGCAATTTTTTCGCCGGCATTCTCGACGAAGGGCATCCCTGGGCACGGCCCGCACTAGGCCATCGTGGTCCTTCAGGTACCGCTCCCGCCAACTTCGTGGCCCCGTTCCAGATACCCGACGGCTGGAAGTACAACCACGGCGATTATTTGAACGTCAATCCGCCGCCGCCTCCGCAGCTAGCTCTTCCTACTGACGTTCCCGGCATTCAATCCGAGCCTCCAGCCGCGCTTATCGGCCCGGACGGACAGCCAGTGGATTCGTGGAAAGCTGCTTTTTCATCTGCGTTTGTATCCACGCGATTCCGGTAGAACGAACACGATTCGGTGTGTAGGAATCGCGCAGGATCGACTCGGCCGTGTAACAATCGCTGGTGTCTTAAAATGATTCCTTACACGGCTCTATACTCATGCTGAACCGCAGAAGATTCCTTCGTGATGGCAGCCTCGCAGCAGCCGCCCTGGCCTTGAGCCCGTCGCAAGACGCCTTTGCATCGCCCGCAGCCGGCAAGCCAGACTACACGCTCAACATCGCCCCGATTACTCTCGAAATTGCTCCCGGCATCAGCGTCGAAACCATTGCCTACAACGGCCAGGTTCCGGGCCCGATTCTGCGCGTGCGAGAAGGAGTGCCTGTCTCTATCGAAGTGATCAACTCCTGCCCGCACGAAGAAATTGTCCACTGGCACGGCCTCGCCATTGACTCGCTCAACGATGGCGCCATGGAAGAAGGTTCTCCCATGATTCCCGCCGGCGGCCACCTCCGCTACTCCTATGCGCCGCGGCCATCAGGCACGCGCTGGTACCACACCCACGCGGGCGCCGGCTCTGATCTTACTCGCGGCACCTACAGCGGCCAGTTCGGCTTTCTCATCGTTGAAGGCAAAGACAACCCCGGTAGCTTCGAACAGGAGATTGACCTCGCCATCCATCACTGGGAGCCCGGCTTTGTGCCGATGGCCGAGACCATGCGCGCCGAGTCGGCAAACCGTCCACTCACTACCGGTTCCGACGTCGGATACAAATACGCCACCATCAATCAGCACATGCTGGGCGCAGGCGAGCCTATTCGCGTGAAGCAAGGCCAGCGCGTGCTCATGCACCTGCTCAATGCCAGTGCCACCGACAACGTCGAACTCGCCCTGCCCAATCACACCTTCAAAGTGATGGCCATGGACGGCAACCCGGTGCCGAATCCCACTGCTGTCCCAGTGCTCTCACTCGGCGTCGCGGAACGCATCGACGCCATTGTCGAGATGAACTCGCCGGGCGTGTGGATTCTCGGCTCAACGCTCGAGCCTGCGCGGAAAATGGGCCTCGGCATCGTCGTCGAATACGCTGGCCAAACCACCGCGCCCGCCTGGACCGATCCCACCTCCTTCGCTGCCGACTACGCGCAGTTTGCCGCGCCGCCTGTGGCCAGCGCTCCTGCTCCCGACGAGACCATCACTCTCACCTTTCACGACGTGGGCCCCAAGAACGGATCCCAGTTCGATACCTGGACCATCAACAATCAGTCATGGCCCAACGTCGACCCCATTCAACTGCACATGGGCAAGCGTTACCGCCTCGTGCTTCGCAATGGCAGTGGTGATCAGCATCCCGTCCATCTTCATCGCCATACCTTCGAAGTCACCCAGATTGGCAAACGCGAGATGAGCGGCCTGCGCAAAGATGTCGTGAACATCATGCCGCTTCAGACGGTCAATATTGATTTCACCGCCGACAATCCGGGCGACACACTCTTCCACTGCCACCAGCAGCTGCACATGGATTTCGGGTTCATGACCATCCTCAAGTACATTTGACACACAGCACAAAGAGCATGGAGCAGGGAATTGAGCGAGCAACGAATTGGAATTGTGATGCGCCGTAATTTTGCCTTGGTATCAGCACTCATTTCTGTTTCGCTCTGGAGCGGCTCAGTAGCCGCGCAGAACATAAGCTGGCCGGCCTACGGCGGCGAAAACGGCGATCATTATTCGCGCCTCAGCCAGATCAATCGCGCCAACGTTCACACTCTTCGCAAGGCCTGGACATTCGACACCGGCGAAAAGGGGAACATCGAAACCAACCCTGTCGTTATCGGCGACACCCTCTACGCCTACACTTCCAGCCAGAAGGTGATCGCCCTCGACGCAGCCACGGGGAAACTCAAATGGAAATTTGATTCCGGCATCGCTTCCAACCAGCCCACACGCGGCGTGACGTACTGGACCGACGGCAAAGACGAACGCATCTTCGCCGGCGTGATGAATTTTCTCTATTGCCTCGATGCCAGGAGCGGCAAGCCAATCGCTTCGTTTGGCGAAAACGGGCGCATCGATCTGCGCAAGGGCCTGCGCGAGCCATGGCAGGAACAGTCCATCGCGCTCACCACTCCGGGCTCAATCTACAAGGACCTCATTATCGTCGGTGGTCGCAATCCCGAGTCCCATCCCGCACCCCCTGGCGACGTGCGCGCCTTTGACGTGCACACCGGTGCGCTTCGCTGGGTCTTCCACACCATTCCCCGTCCCGGCGAACCCGGATATGAGACCTGGCCGCCCGATGCCTGGAAGAACGCGGGCGCAGCCAACAACTGGTGCGGCATGACCGTCGATACCCAGCGAGGCATCGTCTACGCACCCACCGGCTCGGCCGTCATGGACTTCTATGGCGCCGACCGCATCGGCGACGATCTCTACGCGAATACCATCCTCGCCCTCGATGCCTCGACCGGCAGACTTCTCTGGCACTTCCAGGGTGTCCATCACGATATCTGGGATCGCGATTTCCCGGCCGCTCCGGCGCTCTACACCGTCAAGAAAGACGGCCAGACCATCCCTGCCCTGGCCCAGATCACCAAGCAGGCTTACCTCTACCTCTTCAATCGCGTCACCGGCCAGTCGCTCTTTCCCATTCACGAACAACCCTTCCCGGCCAGTACTGTCCCCGGCGAAGTAGCTTCGCCCACCCAGCCCGTCCCCGATGCGCCTGCACCATTCGGCCGTCAGCGGCTCACTGCGGACATGCTCAGCAACCGAACTCCCGAGATACACGACTGGGCGGTGAAGGAGTTCAACAAATTCCGCAGCGACGGCCAGTTCGTTCCCATGGCGGTCGGCCAGCAGACAGTCGTCTTCCCAGGCTTCGACGGCGGTGGTGAATGGAACGGTCCCGCCATCGATCCCGTCAGCGACACGCTTTTTGTTGGCTCAACTGAAATGGCAAACACCGGAGGTCTCGAGCTCGTCAGCGCCGGCGGCAGCCCCGGCGAGCAGATCTACAATCAGCAGTGCACCATCTGCCACGGCGTGAATCGCGCCGGCTCGCCGCCTACGTTCCCCTCCCTCATCGACGTCGAGAAGCGACTCACCACCGAAAAAATCATTGCCAACATTCGCACCGGCACCGGCCGCATGCCGTCGTTTCCGAACCTCGACGACCAAAAGATCGCGGCCCTCCTCGACTTCCTGCGCACTCCCGTCGATGCCGCCAAGTCCAAAGAAATGTCTGCGGCGCCTGCCGCGGTCCAGGCGCCCGCTGATGCTGCCGGCGCCCAGGTCTACGCAGACCGCTGCGCTATCTGCCATGGCGATCACCAGGAAGGGATTCCGCCCGACTTCCCCATGCTGACCGGGATCGGGAGCCGCATGACCGAAGCGCAGTTGCGAGCGCTGATCCACGATGGCAAGGGCCGCATGCCGCCCATGACCGACATTCCCGAGGCTGACATCACTTCGCTGATGCGTTTTCTAGGCGTTGGCGCCGCGACCGCCCCAGAGCCGAAACCAGACTTCGTCTTCACCGGCTACCGGAAGTTTCTCGATCCCGATGGATATCCCGCCATTGCGCCTCCCTGGGGGACGCTGAACGCCATCGACTTGAACACGGGTAAATATCTGTGGAAGATTCCCCTGGGCGAGTACCCCGAGCTGGCCGCGAAAGGCATGAAGAACACGGGTTCCGAACTCTACGGAGGCCCCATTGTGACCGCCGGAGGTGTGCTCTTTATCGGAGCGACCGTCTATGACCACATGTTCCGCGCCTTTGACACTCATACCGGTAAGCTGCTCTGGGAAACCGATCTGACCTATGCCGGCATCGCCACGCCGTCGACATATATGGTTCATGGCAGGCAGTTTGTGGTGATTGCGGCCAGCGGCGGACGCGACCCGAAGGGGCCGGTCGGCGGGCAATATGAAGCGTTCGCTTTGCCTAAGTAGAAGATTCATCGAATATTTTCGCATTTTGTTCGCTTTTTCATCCGCATTTGAGCTATGCTTCCCTCAGTAACATAAGGAGGTTGCCGAATGGACTATCAGAAAGACCTTATTGCCGAATACGACCGCGAAGTCGATCGCACCCGCAAGATGCTCGAAGCCATTCCCGAAAATGCAGACTTTGGCTTCAAACCTCACCAGAAATCCATGCCCCTGGGCCGACTGGCCGGCCACTTGACCGATATGACCAGCGACTGGGCCCTCCACTCACTCAACCTCGACAAGCTCGAATTTGCTGCCGACCACAAATGGGATCCCTATGTGCCTGCAGGTAAAGAGGAGTTGCTGAAGAAATTCGATGAGAAGCTGCCCGAGGCGCGCGTTGCGCTTGCAGCGACCACCGGCGAAAAATGGGACCAGCACTGGCAGTTCATCTTCGGCGGCCAGGTGTGGATTGACCAGCCCCGCCACCAGGTTTTCCGCGAACTTGTCATCAGTCACATGATTCACCACCGCGCCCAACTGGGAGTTTATCTCCGCATCCTCGGCGCAAAGATCCCGGGCATGTACGGGCCGTCAGCGGACGAGATGTGAGAAAGGCAGGGAACAAGGAATAGGGCCGGGACTGTCGATGTGCAATCGCCAGCTCCGAAAGGGCAAATGCCTTGGCGGTACTCTACCCTTGAACCATGGCATTCACATTCCCAAAGATCTACCCCATTCTCGACTCGGCAATCATCCCGACTGAGAATCGGCCCCAGTTTCTGCTTCGGCTCGGCTCGTCGCTTGCCGATGCCGGAGTCACACTTCTCGAGTACCGGAACAAGACCGGCGCAGACGCTGAGATCCTTGCTGACGCCACTATTCTCCGCGCTGCTCTGCCTGGCCCAAACATAAAGTTGATTCTCGATGACCGCGCCGATCTGGTTGAACAAACTGGATTTGATGGCGTTCACGTTGACGCCGGCGATATCTCGGCCGCTGAAGCGCGCAAGTTCCTCGGCCCTGACCGCATCATTGGCACTTTCGGTGGTTCTACGGAATTCCTTCCTGGCGCTCTCGACGGTCCTGCGGACTACCTCGCCATCGGACCGGTCTTCGTTACCTCCACCAAGCAGACCTCAACCCCGCCCATCGGCGCTGAAGGAGTCAGACGGCTGCGCCAACTCGCCAGCCCGGCGCGCGTCCTGACCGCTGCCGGCGGCGTGAATCTGAAAACGGCCCCGGCTGTCCTCGCCGCAGGTGCCACCGCCGTCGCCGTCTCCGCTGCCATCTTTTGCGCGCACGATCCGGCCGCCGAATTTCGCCGCTGGATCAAAAAGCTTGGCTGATTGAATCCTTAACTGTCTCAACCCGAACCACAACTGCCTCAAAACGAGACACAAAGTTAGAAACCCCAAGACAAACCCAGCCAAATCATTTAAAACACTGTTCAAGTGCCGAACCCGGATAAAGCCCCTACCCCCGAATCGAATGCGGCAGCCCAGCCCACCAGGCTGGTGCAAAGTCTCGGTCTCTTCAGCTCCACTGCTATCGTCATCGGTTCGATGATTGGGTCGGGCATATACATTGTTGACGCGGATATCGCCCGCGGAACTGACTCCCCGGCCCTGTACCTCGGCGCCTGGATCGTCACTGCCGTCATGACGCTCATTGGAGCCCTCAGCTATGGCGAGCTGGCTGCCATGATGCCCAAGGCCGGTGGCCAATACGTCTACCTGCGCGAATCGCTAGGGCCTCTCTGGGGTTTTCTGTTTGGATGGACGCTCTTCCTTGTCATCCAAACCGGCACCATCGCCGCGGTCTGCGTCGCCTTCGGCAAGTTTCTCGGTGTCTTCTTCCCGTCGGTCTCAACCACACACTGGCTGTGGCACATCGCTCACGTTCCCGCTTGGCGCGTGGGGCCCATGGTTCTGGGCAACATGGAAATTGGCGTGAACACCGCCAATATTGCCGGCATCGCGATCGTCGTCTTTCTGGCAATCGCCAACATCTTCGGCGTTCGTCTCGGTGCGCTCATCCAGAACGTCTTCACCTCGGCCAAGGCCATCTCGCTCGCCGCGCTCATCCTGGTGGCCTTCACCGTGGGCGCCAGCGCCACCGCAGGCCAAGCCAACTTCGGCGCCGCCTTAAGCCAGTTCTGGCGCAACGCCGGATGGCATTCGCTGCACCCGGTCGAGGTGGGCGTGGGTGGGCCCATTGCCTGGGTGAACCTGTTTGTGATTCTCGCAGTGGTTCAGGTCGGCTCACTCTTTTCAGCCGACGCCTGGAACAACGTCACCTTCACGGCCGGCGAGGTCAAGAACCCCAAACGCAATCTCCCGCTCTCCCTCATTCTCGGCACCGGCTTCGTACTGACTGTTTATTTCCTGGTGTCGCTGGCCTATCTTATCGTCTTGCCGCTCCACGGCGACCCCCATGGCGCAACCGCGATGGCCCGAGGCATCCAATTCGCCTCTGAGGACCGCGTCGCCACAGCGGCACTCGGACAGGTCTTCCACTCCGGCGGCGCCATGCTCATGGCTGGCGCCATCCTCATCTCCACCTTCGGCTGCGCCAACGGAATGACCCTTGCCGGCGCCCGCGTCTTCTACGCAATGAGCCAGGACGGCCTCTTCTTCAAAGGTGTCGGCAAGCTGCACCCCAAATACAAAACGCCCGTCGCAGGCCTCCTCATACAGGGCGCGTGGACAGTGGTTCTCTGCGTCTCCGGCTCTTACAGCCAGTTGCTCGACTACATCATCTTCGCGGAACTGGTGTTCTACATTCTCACCATCGCCGGGCTCTTCGTTCTCCGCATCAAGCAACCCGACGCGCCGCGGCCTTACAAGGCCCTCGGTTACCCAGTTCTTCCAGCGCTTTATATCGTGATGGCTGCGTGGATCTGTATCGTATTATTGCGTTACAAACCGCAATACACGTGGCCGGGACTGGTACTTGTTCTGATTGGAATTCCTGTTTATCTGCTCTGGTCGCGCCGGCCGTCGCAAGCATCGAGTTCGGGGTCGGATGCATGAGGAAGGTTCTGCACCTGTCTTCGGGTTGCTTATAAGAATTGAGTCTGGTTGGCTCGACTGAATTGGGAGGAAATCCATGGCCAGCAAACTGTTCGCCACCAAGCCTATCAAAACCATCATGGCGGAAGCCGAAGGAGGGGGCGAGCACACGCTCAAGCGCGCGCTTGGTCCCGTCAACCTGGTCACGCTGGGTATCGGCGCCATCATCGGCGCGGGCATCTTCGTGCTCACCGGAACTGCGGCGGCCCAGTTCGCCGGCCCGGCAATCGTTATCTCCTACATCATCGCAGGCATAGGTTGCGTCTTCGCGGGCCTCTGCTATGCCGAATTTGCGTCCATGATGCCCATCGCCGGCAGCGCTTACACCTACGGCTACGCCACTATGGGCGAACTGGTCGCCTGGATCATCGGATGGGCACTGGTTCTGGAATACGCATTCGGCGCGGCCACCGTCGCGGTCGGCTGGAGTGGCTTCGTGAAGAGCCTGGTTGGCTTCTTTGGCACTCAGCTTCCATTCAATCCCACACCATCCCTCTCACTCGTCGTTTTCGGCCACACCTTGTCAGCCCAGGTTGACATCTTCGCCATGGTGGCCTTAGTGGCGATTACCATTATTCTTGTCGTGGGCGTGCGCGAGTCAGCCAACTTTACCAGCGCAGCGGTCATGATCAAGGTCTCGGTGGTGCTGATGTTCATCGGCCTGGCCGCCGTCTTCGCATTTGGTCACTGGCAGCACATGCTCACCAACTGGCACCCGTTCATCCCCAAAAACACCGGCCACTTCGGCCAATATGGCTGGTCGGGAATCATGCGCGGCGCGGGCGTGGTTTTCTTCGCCTATATCGGCTTCGACGCCGTCTCCACGGCCGCCCAGGAAGCCAAGAATCCGCAAAAGGACATGCCCTTCGGCATCCTGGGTTCGTTAGTCATTTGCACCGTCCTCTACATCTTCGTCGCCGGGTTGCTGACTGGGCTCAAGTCCTATACCACTCTCAATGTCGCGGCTCCCGTTGCCGATGGAGCGGCCGAGATTGGCGTGCAATGGGGCGTCCTTCTCATCGACCTCGGCGCCATCGCCGGACTCGCGTCAGTCATGCTGGTCATGCTGCTCGGCCAGACCCGCGTGCTCTACACCATGTCTCGGGACGGATTGCTGTGGAGTTGGATCGGCAAGCTGCATCCCCGTTTCTGCACTCCCTACCTGATCACCATCGTGATGGGCGCATTCGCAGCGTTTCTGGCTGCATTTTTCCCCATCACGCTGCTCGGAGAACTGGTCAGCCTGGGCACCTTGCTTGCGTTCACCATCGTCTGCCTGGGCGTGTGGGTGATGCGCGTCAAGCAACCCGACTTAAAACGCCCCTTCCGCACGCCCTTGGTGCCCGTGGTCCCCATCTGCGGCATGATCGTTTCGGTAGCGTTGATGGTTTCGCTCGACGCGCCCGCCTGGATCGGCTTCGGGAGCTGGCTGATCGTGGGCCAGATCATCTACTTCAGTTACAGCCGGAAACACAGCAAGGTGCAAAAACTGGCGGCGGCAGCAGGGGATTGATCGCTG
>JASHVU010000575.1 GCA_030044455.1 Acidobacteriaceae bacterium
ATTCCGGTCTGGGCCCGCGACTCTACGGCAAAGAGTTTGAAGAACATCTGGAGCAGGTAGTCCGCATCGGAACCCTGCTCGGCCTCAACGAGAAGCAAATGGTGCATCGGCTGCGCGACACTGCGTCCCGCCTCAGCGAGGCTCAGTCTGCCGATGAAGATTTGGCAAAGGAGACCTTATGATCGATCTCGCCGTGCGATTCACCGGGGTGAGCAAGAAGTACCCGCATTTCGCCCTTCAGAACGTCAATCTCGAGCTTCAAACCGGCAGCATCATGGGCTTTGTGGGAGCCAACGGTGCGGGCAAATCCACCACCATCCGCATCCTCATGGGACTGATTCACCAGGACAGCGGCGCGGTGGAAGTGCTGGGACATCGAATGCCTGACGGCCAGGCCGAGGCCAAGCGCGACATTGGTTTTGTGTCGGAAGATATGCGGCTTTACGGGCCGGCAACGATTGCCTGGCACATGAACTTCATTCGCTCCATCTTTCCGCGATGGGACCAGCCCTACGCGGAGGAATTGCTCCGACGCTTCGATCTCAAGTCGGAGCAAAAAATCAAAGGGCTTTCGCACGGACAGAGGGTCAAGGCAGCCTTGTTGATTGCCCTGGCGCGGCGTCCACGGCTGCTGGTGCTCGACGAGCCTACCACGGGACTCGATCCGGTAGCCCGCCGCGAAGTTCTAGCCGAGCTTACTGCCGTACTTGCCGATGAAGAGCGAACCATCTTTTTCTCATCGCAAAATACTCTCGACGTGGAACAGATCTCCGACTAGATTACGTTCATCGATCGGGGCTGCATCATCGATTCGGCAGATAAAGAAATCTTCCTTGACAGGTGGAGGCGGCTGCGTCTCATGCTGCCCCCGAACACTGTGCTTCCCCAATTGCCGGGTGTGGTTGAAGTGGGCGGCAGCAGCCGGCTTCCCGTGCTCACCATTTGTCAATTCGAGCCGGCCATGGTGGCTGCATGCCAGCAGGCGGGCGCCTCGGTGCAGGCCGTGGACCCGATGACCCTCGAAGAGATTTTCGTTGTTAACGTACAGAACAGAAGGGATAGGGCAATCGCATGAATACCAAAATTGTCACTCGACTCATTCTCAAAGACTGGTATCTGAGCCGCGAAATGTTCGTGGCTGCGCTCATCCTCGGCCTGGGGACCCTGGTTGCGGTTGCCGCGGCCAAAGCCACCATGCTTGCGGTGATTCTCGGTGTCATTGTGCTGGCTACCGTTATTATCGGCATGGGCGCTGTGATCATGTCGACCACGGTCACAGAGCGGAAGCAGCAAACGCTGCCGTTTGTTATGAGCCTTCCCATCTCTTACCTCGAGTACACGACCTCGAAGCTCGTCGGCAGTCTGATTATCTTCTTTGCTCTATGGCTGGCCCTGCTAATTGGCATGATCGCCACCATCCTCATCACGCCCTGGTTTCCTCACGGGTTGATTCCCTTCGTCGTCATCATGGCGGTGGAGATGCTGATGACAACTTGCCTCATTGCGGCTGTCTCGATCACCACGGAATCGCAGGGCTGGATGATAGCTGTGACCCAATGCGGCGCCCTTGGGCTCAACGCGGTTGGATTCTCGATTGTTCGCCTGCCCGGAATCGGGCGCACGATGAGCGGCCCCGCAATACAGTGGAATGCAACAGCGACTTCTATATTGCTGGTCGAGTTCGCCTTCATATTGCTGATGATCGGGATCGCATTCTTTGTTCAATCGCGCAAGCAGGACTTCATTTAGCCCGTGCATTCCATGGCTGCAGAGAAATCTCGAGACCGGGCCAGCATTGGCCGGTATGGTGTCAGGAAGTTACTTTTCGATACTGGGCGCGGGGCTGAGCAGGGCAGGGTAATAGTTCAGGCAGACATGCAGGGCGACGCTCGGCATGGAACTCCCCCCGCCTACCCACGTAGTATTCTTAGCGTCCGGAGATCCTCATGCTTTGGTTCTACGAATCTTTCTTTCCCGTGGTCTGGATCGCCTTCCTTGTCTATTGGCAGATCAAGGCCATCAATACCAAAACCACCCAGCGCCTCGAGCCGGCTGCCTCGCGCATCCTGCGCGTCTTCGTCTTCCTGATCGTCATCATCATCCTCTCCACAACTCGCATCCCGCTGCCCTGGCTTTATCTTCAGCTCTGGCCGCAAGGCCTTTTCCCCTTCTGGCTGGGAGCTGCAGTCACAGTCGCCGGCCTTCTCTTCGCGGTGTGGGCGCGCGAGCACCTCGGCAAAAACTGGAGCCGCTCCGTGACCATTAAGCAGGACCACGAGCTGATCACCTCCGGTCCCTATGCCGTGGTCCGTCACCCCATCTACACCGGCAGTCTGGCCGGTTTCCTGGGCATGGCGATCGCCATCTCCCAGTTGCGCGGGGTCATCGCATTGGTTCTCATCTTTCTGGTGTTCTGGATCAAGCTCCGCATGGAGGAACAGTGGATGCTTTCCCAGTTTGGGGAAACCTATGCTGCCTATGCCCATCAGACCGCCGCCCTGGTGCCCTACCTCCTCTGATCGCGGCTGCTTTGGTTACCACGGAATCCCGGGGCTGGACACGTCATTACGCAACTCGCGCCACGCGCAATACGGTAATATCGTCGTTCTGCCCGTGTTGCTGCGCAGCTTCGGCAACGGTCTTCGCAGTTGAGCCGGCACGCAGCATTGACTCCACGCGGGAAAATCCAAGCAGCTGCCGCTTTTCGTTTTGTGCTTCCGGAACACCGTCGGTAAGAAACACCACTACGTCATTCACGGCCATCTCCAGCTTCGTTTGTTCGTACTGCACACTCTCATCCAGTCCCAGCGGCAGCGACCCGGGCAACGTTACCTCGGTCCCATTCACGTAAGGCGGAAGATGACCGGCGTTGGCCAGTGTGAGTTCCCCATGGTCCTCAAGTCGAACCATGAGGCATGTAGCGAAGCCGTCGTGAATGCGGCCGAAGACGCGGCGGTTCAGTTCACCAAGAATCTCCGCCGGCTCTTCGCTGTAGTCGCTCACCGCGCGCAACGTGCCAACAATCATGGATACGATCATGGCCGCGCTCAATCCTTTACCGCTCACATCGCCGATGACTGAAAGGGTGCGTCCGCTTTTAAGAGGGATGACCTGAAAAAAGTCGCCGCCAACTTCAGCCGCAGGGCGATAGATGCTTTCGACTGCATATCCCTCGATGTGCGGCAACTCATCAGGAACCATCACGCGCTGGACTTCGCGGGCCGCTGCCATCTCACTCTCGAGCGCCGCCTTCACCATCTGCGAGAGAATATGGCGCCGGCCTTCGCTGATCGACACGTAAACAAGTCCCGAGTAGCCCAGGCAGATACAGGCCATGACGGCGAGGCCGTCAAATACAAGCCGGACATTGAGGCGTCCGGTTTCGGCGACGTTCAAATGATCGAGCCTGGGCCCTTCAGGAATCCAGTACGCCAACATCGCATAGCACACAAACTGCAATGCGAACAGAGGCAGACATGCCTTCCAGAATTTCTGGCGCAGAGATATGCAGGCCACGGTATAGCCGACCGCGAACAACCCTGAAATCACCACCGCAATGGCAAATCGCAGCGTCGGCTGGCGACCCATACTCATGATGTCGCCAACCAGCCCCAGCCCGGCAAAGATAAGGAAGATGGCAAGCAGGAAAATTGCGGTCGACCTGGGAGGAGCGATTCGCAGAGGGTTGGAAGTGTTCATTCGATCCGATCTGTCTACTTATATCTCAATCAAGCAGTCTGCCCGCGCTCACCCGCTTCGCAGGCCGGCGGAATTTTTCAAACTGAGCCAGCTTCGCTTGGATTGTACATGTCACAGCAGGGGGTGAGGGACTGTTGCACGTTCACTGTGACGAGCTGGTCCGATGCACTCGTGCCAGAGCCGATGTTTCTACCCCCTGATGCCTGCTCCCTGTTCCCTGCTTATCACATCGCCCGTCCCGCCGCCGCGCCCGAGGCCCAGGCCCATTGAAAGTTGAAGCCACCCAGGTGACCCGTTACGTCCACGACTTCGCCGATAAAATAGAGCCCGGGCACGGTGCGGCACTCCATAGTCTGCGCTGAGAGGGCGCCGGTGCTCACGCCGCCGGCCGTCACTTCGGCCTTCTCATAGCCCTCGGTGCCGTTCGGCCTGAACGTCCACCCATGCAGTCGCCGCTCGAGATCATCGAGCGCGCGATTCGTCCAGCTCGTGGGCGCAGCCACGTCGAGCAAGCGGTCGGCTAGCCGCACGGGCAACTCGGCGCGGAGAGCAGCCTTCATCGCAGCCGCATCGCGTCGCGCATGAGGCGAACGCAGGCCGGCCAGCAATTTCTCACCCGGCGCCCAGTCAATGCGAATCGCTTCAGGACTCTTCCAATACGACGAGATCTGCAGAATCGCCGGCCCGCTCAGCCCGCGATGCGTAAAAAGCATCTTTTCCTTGAAGCTGGGCTTGCCCGCGCTCACCACCACCGGCGCCGACACCCCGGCCAGGTCAACAAACTGATCGCGCTCCGCTCCGGCCAGCACCAATGGCACCAGTGCGGGACGGCAAGGCTCGATCGGCACCGAGAATTGCCGCGCGATCTCGTAGCCGAAGCCGGTCGCGCCCATCTTCGCAATCGACAGCCCGCCCGTGGCTACGACGAGGGCGGGCGCGGTAAAGAGATCATTGCCGGCGACAAGCGTAAATACTCCGGATGAATCGTCACGTCGCACTTCGCTCACCGCCGTCCCGGCTATTACGCGCACGCCGGCCTGGGCGCACTCGGTCATCAGCAGGTCTACAATTTGCTGCGCGCTGCTATCGCAGAACAGTTGTCCCAACGTCTTCTCGTGCCAGGCAATGCCGTGCCGCTCCACCAGCGCAATAAAGTCCGCCGGTGTATAACGCGCCAGCGCACTTTTAGCAAAGTGGGGATTGGCGGAGAGAAAGTTGTCAGGCCGCGTGTGCAGATTGGTGAAGTTGCATCGCCCGCCTCCGGAGATAAGGATCTTTTTGCCCGGCCGCTCGGCGCGCTCGAGCACCACAACGCGCCGCCCGCGCCGCCCTGCCTCGATCGCGGCCATCAAACCCGCCGCGCCCGCCCCCAGAATGACGACATCGAACCTGTGCTGATTCACGGTGCCTGCTTCGATTAGAGCATTCGTGGCAGCGAGTCGGCATGTCAGCAGGCGGGCGCCGGCTCGAGTTGCCAATGTCATCCTGGAATCCGCCAAATGGAAGGTTTCCTAAGGCAGCGTCTGGATTGCGAATGACATCAAAGCAATCGAATGCCATTCGATACTTTGGAAGGAAAGAATTGTGAAGAGTACTGTCGCAATAGTGACTGGAGCCAGCCAGGGAATCGGACGCGCAGCGGCTATCCGTTTGGCCCGCGACTTCTCTGCGGTTGTATTGGCGGCGCGTAATGCCGAAGCGCTTGAGGAAGTTGCCGCTCGCGTGAAAGAAACGGGAGCCGAGGCGCTTCCTCTGGCCCTCGACCTGAGCCGGACCGATGCCCCCGAAGCGATCGTCGGGCCCACACTTGATCGTTTTGGACGAATTGATGCACTGCTAAACATTGCGGGCGCTGTGCCCCAGATCGATCTCTTTGAGATGACGGATGAGCAGTGGTACTCAGGCATGGAGCTGAAACTGCATGGCGCCCGCCGTTTGACCATCCGCGCCTGGGATGCGCTGAAGCAGACGCAAGGCTCAGTGGTCTTCATGTCCGGCAGCGCTGCCCTCGATCCCAAGCCGGGTTTTGCCGCCGTCGCCGCCACGAACGCCGCCATAACAGCTCTCGCCAAAGCGTTCGCTGAGCAAGGCATCGAAGACGGCGTGCAGGTGAACAGCATCGTGCCCGGCGCAGTCATGACCGGACGCCGACGCACATTTCTTCAAAAGTGGGCGCCGGCGCACCACATGAGCGTTGAAGAGGCGACGAAGAAGTTTCCTGAAGACGCCGGCATCAGCCGCTACGGGCAGCCGGAAGAAATTGCCGACCTCCTCGGCTTCATGGTCTCTCCGGCCGCGAAATGGATGACAGGTGCATCGCTCCGCATGGATGGCGGCGAAATTAAGGGTATTTAGAGTTAGACAAGGAGGTGGCGGCGCGACCGAACCTATCTGCGCCGAAGAATGCTGCCTTGTCGACTCGCTGAGTTGCTGTCCACTGCGTCCAAAACCGGACAGTCTGTCGCATTTATGAACAAGGCCACCGACCGAACGGCACCGCGATGACTTGGCTATCACGCTCATTTTTCTGTGTTTAGCCAGTTTTATCTGGGGCGGGCAAATGGAATGCAAATTGCCTTCATTGAGACACAAACGGTTCAAATAGTGGAGGCGCGGAATGCCCTATTTTGAGCGGATGCGAGATGTCGTTTCAGAGCCGTTCAGTCCTGACGTGATCCGGCAGCGCACGGCAGCCGGATGGCAGATGGTTGCAATCGAGTGGAAGCGCGAACTGCCCGACGCCGAGGCCCCATCCGAACGCGATTTCGAAGAAGATGTTCCCTACGGACTGCGCGTGAGTGACGACTGCAGGCGCCTGGAGCCCGACCCAGTGGAGCACCAGGTGCTGATGCTGATCATGGACCTGCTGGTGGAGGATTTCTCCTATGCGGAGATCGTTGCCAGCCTGAACGAGAAAGGCTTTCACATGCGGAACGGCCAGCCGTGGAACCGCGTCGCCGTTTTCAGGATGATTCCTCGGATGATTGAAGTGGGCCCAAACTTCTTCTCGTCGGGAGAGTGGGCCGAGCGACGCCAGCGCATCGAGCATCCGCATTCCGACGCCATGGACCGGCCCGCCAAGCACCAGCCCGCTTGGAAAAACATCTTCGGCCGACGGACGCGCGACTAGGCCCTTATTCCCCCGAGGGGTGAGTTCCCCACCCGAACCCGCGTTCCGCCAGAACCCGGCCCCTCAATGCTTCGCGAACTCGCAGTTCAACGATTCGCAGAAAAGCACCCTTCATCGCGGAACCAATCCGCAAAGCACCGCGTAATCTTCTTTTAGGTGAACCTCACCTGCTCTCATTCCTGCACTCACAGGGGCATCAATCGTGAATCCCTTTTTCAATCAGCTCCGCCAAATCGCACGCAGGCTCTGGCGAGCGCCGGTGTTTACCCTGATCACCCTGATTACGCTGGCCGCAGGTGTAGGCGCAAACATCGCTGTGTTCAGCGTTGTTGAGGGTGTCTTGCTGAAACCTTTGCCCTACCCACATCCGGAATCGCTGGTGGGAGTGTGGCATACGGCGCCGGGACTCAATATGGATGACATCAACATGGCGCCATCAAACTACTTCATCTATCGCGAGCAGAACCGTGTGTTCGACGACATCGGCATCTATCAGGGAGACTCAGTGAGCGTTACCGGGCGAGGCAACCCCGAACAGGTGCAGGCGCTCGACGTGACCGATGGTGTTCTTCCGATTCTCGGCCTTAAACCCGTTCTGGGGCGCTGGTTCAACCGCGTCGACGACAGCCCCAGCGGTCCCGACACGGTGATGCTCAGCTATGACTACTGGCAAAGCCACTTTGGCTCGAATAAGTCCATCGTGGGTCAAACCATTCAGGTGGACGGCAAGGCGCACCAGGTCATCGGAATAATGCCGAAAGAGTTTCGCTTCCTCGATTGGGATCATCTCGAGCTCTTTCTGCCTCTGCGTCTGGATCGAAGCAAAACGATGCTCGGCCAGTTCAGTTATGAGGGCCTTGCCCGGCTGCGGCCTGGAGTCACAATGCAGGCAGCGAACGAGGACGTGGCGCGGATGTGGCCCATCGTACTCAACAGTTTTCCCCCACCGCCGGGATTCAGCCTCGACCTATTCAAGAAGGCCAGGCTGGGGCCGAAAGTTCGGCCGCTGAGCCGGGATGTAATTGGGGATGTGGGCAAACTGCTTTGGGTGCTGATGGGCAGCATCGGAGTGGTGTTGCTGATTGCCTGCGCCAACGTCGCGAATCTGCTGCTGGTGCGTGCCGAAGCGCGCCACCATGAACTCTCGGTGTGCGCAGCCCTCGGGGCAAGCCCGTGGCGGATCGCCAAAGAATTCCTGATGGAGAGCGCGCTATTAGGAGTGCTGGGCAGTGCGCTGGGGTTGGTGCTCGCCTGGGGCGCGCTGCATTTGCTCATTGCGCTGGGTCCCGACGGGCTGCCGCGCCTGCACGACATTGGCGTCGACAGGAACGTGTTGATTTTCACGCTCTGCGTGGCGCTGCTATGCAGTCTGCTTTTTGGTTCCATTCCCGCACTTAGGTTTGCGGGCACGCGAGTGGGAACGGGTCTGCGCGAGAGCCGCACGACAAGCCAGGGCCGCGAGCGCCACCGCACTCGCAACACGCTGGCAGTGATCCAGGTAAGCCTTGCTTTTGTTCTGCTGATCTGTTCCGGGCTCATGATCCGCACCTTTCGCGCGCTGATCCATGTCGACGCCGGATACAACACGGACGCCAAGATTCAGACCGTGAAGCTCGGCATTCCCGATGCCGACGTTCCCAAAGACTCCGATGTCACTCGGATGCAGCAGGCAATCGTACAAAAGATTGCCGCGATTCCAGGAGTCGAGTCGGTCAGCTTCGGCGGTTCAGTGCCCATGGATGGCAACGGATGGCACGACCCGGTGTTTGCCCAGGATCGAAGC
>JASHVU010000576.1 GCA_030044455.1 Acidobacteriaceae bacterium
ATCCCACGCCGCGAATCTTGAACGTGCATTCAACCCCGGCGGAAGTGGAGGGCGAGAGGGTTTTGGGCAGAAGTACGCGGCAGCCGCTGAGGCTTAACTCGGTCAATCGGCCCACAATCATGGTTCCGTGAGTAAGCACGACGAGGTTTAGCTGTGTGTCGACGATGCAGCGCAGCATCTCGCGGCGCTCGTCCACAGCAGCCGTCGGGCCAATCGGAATTTCAGATTTGTCCATGACCGGCCCACAGCAGTCAAATCCAGGGCCGGAGGTTAGTGACTGTCCGTAAGCTCCCAGGGACTGCCGGGCTCAAGCTGCTCAGCCTCGCGCCCCTGCAACCGGTCGTACTGATACACGTCACTCGTGGTTCCCAGCGACTCGTTGTACAAGCTGATCGAGCCGCAGCCCTGCTTCAGCTCTTCGCTGAATGCATGGATGGCCTGCAACTGCACTGCCGAAGCTGGAATTTCATATTGGGAAGTCTTAATGAACTTCTGGTAGCCGCGATCCAGCAAACGGCCCACCTCACCTCTCACCAAGATGCCAGGGCCGACGGCAAAGGCCGCCGGCGCCCCCGGAGCAGCAACCAGCACCGCACCCGCTCCATGCTTGGTCACCATCACAGCGCCCTCAATTTGCGAAAAGGATGTTGCTTCAAATCCATGCGCCTTAAGCTGGCTGATGGTCTGCTCGAAATCAAGCTGGTGGCGTTTTTTCCTCATGCTGCCCTCTCCGGCCGGTCGCGGCCGTCAGTTCCAATCTCGCACACCCTTCGCGGGCGGCGCAATTTGTGCGGCTGGGTCTATAGTTGCAGGGGTATTCTCAGATGTCCCATAATCTCCGGGGATTCTGAACGATAGCCTGTTCCCTGGCTGAGGAAATGATGCGCATTCTGCCGATCATCGCGTTGACCGCAATGCTGGGAGCCGGCGCTATAACACTGCCGGCCCAGGAGCGGGACGAGAATCGAGATCGCTGCATGAG
The DNA here is from genome assembly GCA_030044455.1 of Acidobacteriaceae bacterium. Lineage (GTDB taxonomy): Bacteria > Acidobacteriota > Terriglobia > Terriglobales > Acidobacteriaceae > Telmatobacter. The sequence continues at coordinate 983 of JASHVU010000576.1, forward strand.
CAAAGACCCCGACACCAGCATTACCGGATGCACCCTGCTTATCCTTACCGGTAATGAGACGGAGGCAGTTCTTGCCGCGGCTTTCAACGAACGGGGAATCGCATACCGTCACAAAGGCGAATACGACCGCGCCATCAATGACTACGGACAGGCGATCCGTTTCAATCCCGATTTTGCCGAGGCATTCAATAACCGGGGCAACGTGTACAACCTCAAGGGTCAATACGACCGCGCCATCCAGGACTTCGACAAGGCGATCCGGCTGATGCCCAAATTTGTGCAGGCCATCAACGACCGGGGCAATGCCTATGTTGGCAAGGGCGAGTACGACCGCGCCATCAAGGACTACGACCAGGCCATCAAGCTCAATCCCAGTTACGCGGATGCGATCAACAACCGGGGAATCGCCCACGACGACAAGGGCGAATACGATCTCGCCATCGAGGATTTCGATCAGGCGATCCGGCTGATTCCAGCCTTTGCGAGTGCGTTCTACAATCGTGGAATCGCGCGCGATAACAAGGGCGATTATGACGTGGCCATCGAGAACTACGACCAGGCGATCCGGCTCGACCCCAACTACGTGGATGCGTACGTCGCACGGGGAAATGCTTATGCAAGCAAGAAGGATTACGACCGCGCCATCGGGGAATACGGCCAGGCGATCGGGCTCGATCCCAAAGATGCGGACGCATTCATCAATCGGGGCGACGCGTATCGGCACAAGAGCGACTACGACCGCGCTATCGCGGATTATGACCAGGCGATCAAACTGAATCCCATCGACGAGGAAGCGTTCAGCGACCGCGGGCTCGCGCACAACGGTAAGGGTGAATACGACCAGGCAATTGAGGACTACAACCAGGCGATCGGGCTTAATTCCAGCGATGCGAAGGCATTCAACGACCGTGGGGCCTGCTATCGCAGCATGGGCGATTTGAACCGCGCCATCCAGGACTATAGCCAGGCCATCAAGCTGAATCCCGAATTCGCAGACGCGTTCAGGAACCGCTGCTGGTCTCGCGCCATCGCCAACCAGCTCCAGGATGCACTTGCGGATTGCAACCAGTCGCTGGACCTTACGCCCAATGACGTTGTCGCTCTCGGCGCAATCGGACTTATCGATCTCAAACTCGGGAAGCTCGATGCGGCGATTGCCGATTACAACGCCACGCTCAAGTATGACCAGAAGCTGGGCTCTTCTCTCTACGGGCGCGGCGTGGCAGAGAGACTGAAAGGCGATAAGGCCGCCGCCGACGCTGACATTGCCGCTGCGCAAGCGATCACTCCCGGCATCGCAGACGAATTTGCGAAATGGGGCGTCAACACTCCAAAGCCTTAGTCTTGTCAGCGCCGCTGAACGCTTGCGGAGCCCTCAAACCACTTCCCGGGCGCTTTCCTGTGTGACGGCGCGGCCGTTTTCGTCCATCTTGCCGAAGATCATCTTGCCGCTGGCAGTCTGGAGCACGCTGGTGACGGAAATCTCAACGGAGCGGCCGATCATCTTGCGCGCGTGGTCGACAACCACCATGGTGCCGTCGTCGAGATAGCCCACACCCTGGTTGTATTCTTTGCCCTCTTTCAGAATGAGAACGCTCATGTGCTCGCCGGGCAACACCACCGGCTTGAGCGCGTTGGCGAGGTCGTTGATGTTGAGCACTTCGACGTGGTGCAGGTGGGCCACCTTGTTCAGGTTGAAGTCGTTGGTCACCACCTTGGCTTCCCACTTCTTGGCCAGCTCGAGCAGTTTCAGGTCGACCTCGCGAATGGAAGGGAAATCGTCGGGCACGATCTGCACCTGCAGCACCGTGTTCGACTGCATGCGCTGCAGCATGTCGAGTCCGCGGCGGCCGCGCTGCCGCTTTGAGGCATCGGTGGAGTCGGCAACAACCTGTAGTTCGCGCAGCACGAACTCCGGCACAACGATCATGCCGTCGATAAATCCGGCTTCGGCGATGTCGGCGATGCGGCCGTCGATAATCACGCTGGTGTCGAGCACCTTGGCCGAGCGCCTAAGGGGGCGGTCGCCGGTAAACAGGGTGCCGAGCGCAGCGGGATTTAAAAGGTCGCCCTTATTGGCTCCCACCAGCAGGCCGACGTAGGTCATCAGCAGCAGGACAAAAATCTGCAGCACGGCTGAGTTTTCCCTGATCAGCGGCGCCGAGCGCAGAACCAGACAGAACAGCGCGGCGCCAAAGATACCCAGTACGCTGCCTGCGACCGCACCTATGAGCCGGCGCAGGCTGAGCGCGCGCACTCGCAATTCGAAAATAATCACTGCGCATGCGGCCAAGGCCCCGCCCAGCGCAGCCACCCAGGGATTTTGAATTCCGAAGGGATGGAAGTAAGAACAAACCCCGGCCAAAAGGGCAACAAAAAGAATACGTATCAGAACCAGATCCATACGTGCCTGCTTTCGAGGGCAGAGCGGAAAACCTGCAAGCCCCGACACAATTGGCGAGTATGAACACTGCTGTCAGTGGTCGTCAAGTAGAAAGCTAGGCAGGGCGTAGGGGTTCGGGTAGGCCCGGAAGGTACCTGCGCCGAACCCTCGAGAATTCTGATTCAAGCGAAGTGCGCGGCGTTTGAGAGTCGCTTGCATTTTGCAGGAATCTGACTTCCGGCGGGTACCTACGAGGCAGCGGCCAACTCGGTCACCGGCGACAGCCTTTGGGCGCCCTTGCGGGGTCCGCGTTTACGTGCACTCATCACCTTGATGCGCTCCAGCAGCTCCAGCGGGGAGCAGTTCTTCCTCGCTACCATGGCGTCGGCCACGTGAATCTGGCTGGTGGCCTGCGGATCCCCCAGCAGGATCATAGGGACGTGGGGCGCAATCCGTTTGAGCCGGTCAACGAGCTGGCTGCCGTTCATTTGCGGCATTCCATAACTGGCCAGCACCAGGTCGACCTGCAGACCCGAAAAGACTCCAATCGCCTCCTGACCTGTGACGGCCGAGACTACCTTGTACCCGTGGGTTGTCAGCAGGAACTTGAGTATCGAGAGCTCTTGTTCGTTTTCGTCTACGCAAAGAATTACTTTCTTCGGCCGCATGGATGCAGTTTTGCTCCTTCTTGAGTTTTGTATTGGCCGTTTAAAGGCAACACCTTGCCTATCTGCTCTAAGGGCAGCTTCGGCAGGTACCTTCAAAGGCCCGATAACCGCAACAAATCCGGCAGCATTCGGCGATCGGCCTGGGGCATGGTGTTTATGCAGCTCTCCATGCAGCTATGGCGCACAATCCGCTCGAAGACTGGCCCCGGTTCGCGGTCAGTCAATCAGTGCTTGTACGGTGTTTCAGGGAACATGAGCCAGTGCGTGCTTCTTGAAACAAAAATGCTCTCTCGAGGCTGCAGCAAACTCCGCATTAGGCCAAGGCACAGGTTTCCTGAAACGCTATCGCGTGAAGGGGGTACCCGGATGAGTCCGGTGAGAATTTCCTTCAATGAATCCGAAGCGTACGATCAGCGGAACGATATGGGAAGAGGGAATGAGAAGCGAAAAGTTGATTGAAAACGGATGTGAAACAAGTGGAAATCCGCCCGCAACGATGATTTGCTTTTACTTGCGCGCATTAAATTCTGTTGAAAGAGTGTGTATCACGGCAGGAAAAGGCGCCCATTTGCAACAGGAACAGTGCTGCCTCCGACGCGAACATCGGTGACCCCGATCTCAAGTTTCCGCGCAGCTAAATGAACCACGCTCTTGCGTCCCATCTCAACCCCCTGTGTGACGACGACACCCGCATCAGAAGCAACAGCGCCGTGCTCCACAAGATAGCTGATGGCGCATCCGGCTGCCGAGCCCGTTGCTGGATCTTCGCCACCATAAAATTGCATCCGGGCCCTATAGTGCTTCGCACCGTCCTCGTCCTGGTCAGGTGCAGGGGCCAAACAGTAAAACCACCTCCCTCCGTTCTCACGCAGCCAGGGAGTCGCGGCTTCGTGGTCCACTTTGAGGCGGGACAAGGCATCAACCGAGCGCAGGGCCACGATGGCGAATGCCGTGCCGGTTGAGACCACCTGCGGGGTCAGCGCAGGATCGAGATCGGCGGCGGAGAGTCCGCATAACTGCGCTACACGTTCCTTGTCGAGTTCTGCGCCAAACTCGGGATCGCGCTGAGTCATCTCACCGAAGATGCTATCGAGTGAGACTTGCTGAGAGCGTCTAAAGCGTATTGGCACGGGCCCAACGTTGAGCGCCAAGGTCACCGTGTCACCCTGCACAGCCTTTTTCGTCGTCGCCAGCAGCACGCTGGCTGTTCCCAGCGTGGGGTGCCCGGCAAAGTTCAGCTCTTCCTGCGTAGTAAAGATGCGCACGCGCACGCCTTCGCTACGCTCGGTTCCGGTGTCGCGGCGCTCAACAAACGTAGTCTCAGAAAGATTGAATTCGCGGGCGATGGCCTGCATGCGCTCAGTGGTCAGGCCGCAGGTGTTCATCACCACGGCCAGCGGATTGCCTTTTAAAGCTTCAGTCGTGAAAACGTCGACGATGTGGTATTCGAGTGCGATGGCGCTTTTCATCGGTTGTTTCATTATGATCGATCAGAACTTGAGTTTCTTGACACCGCCCCGGCTAATTAATAGTCTAGAAACATTGCTGTGTGTGAGCGCAGTAAGAGGATGCGATGACGAGCTATTTCCACTCCGCGATTCGTCTGTGCTGCTGTCAGAGCAGTGATTCGCGGGGGTACGAGCTCGGATAAGCTTCCAGAGCAACGATCAGGAAG
>JASHVU010000055.1 GCA_030044455.1 Acidobacteriaceae bacterium
TTATCCGTAAATAGTGCATTCAAGTGGCGAAAGTCTAGAGTCCGGTTGTGAGGGCGGCGATTATGCCGCCAGCGCCCGGGTGCGGGCCAGATGGCCCACACGACAACAGGTCTGGAGGCCGGCGCTACCTATTTACGGATAAGTTCTTAGCCTCTGAGGGAACGTCTTCTTGAACAGGTCCCTGCCGATCTTCCTCGGCTATAGCCCTAAGTGCTATGCAAACCATATGACGTGGGACTTGGCAAAGGCGTATAAGAGCGTAGAACTGGCAGCGCAGCACGAACGCATGCCGGGCCTGCATCAGGTTGGCGCCACCGAAAGCAAGACCATGCGCGAATTTGATAGTGCAGGTCTGACCCCGGTCATGAAACTCCCTCCGGCCGCCATCGGTCGCATTCGTACGCTCGCGGCGGTGCACCAGGCAGTATTCGTGGCACATCTGAATGTCACCACAGGCGTGGTGAGCAAATGGGAGCGTGGCGAAAAGCAGCCGCGAGGCCTGGCAGCTGAATTGCTCACTCTGGCTGCCAAGCGCGGAATCGCCGCTATCGCCTAAGGATCGATCGATTGTAACCCATGCTTGGTGGGCAAAGCCGATCACGCCAGCCACGTCAAACGGGGAGCCCTGATCTGGATTTTGGGACATGAGAAACTGCAGACTCTCATTTGGCCCAGCTTCTTCGCTGGCTTGCCGACCTGCTGACTCGCTGACTTGCTGGCCGGCTCACTTCGCAAAAAACTTCCCCCGCCCGCCATTGGCCCACGGATCGTAATGCTCCGCAAACTCGGCCCGCTGCTGCGTGCTGGGATGGCTGTAGAGCCAGAACTCGATGAACGGGCTGGGATTCGGGTCGTCGAGCCATGCCTTGCCCAGGTCGTTGAAGGCGGCCACGGCGGTTTTCTGCGGATCCGGAACAATGCCGTGGATCGCCTCCTGCCCAAAGACATCGGCCTGATGCTCGAAGTGGCGGCTCAAGCCGTTGTCAACCGGTTCCAGAGCGAACCCCACTACTGTTATCGCGCATAGGAGCACCAGGAATCCGGTGCGCGAGCCCAGGTCGGTAGCACCCCATCGAACGCCGAATCGCGCAACCATCCACGCCGCAAACTGCGCGCAAAACCAGTAGATGAAGAACAAAGATTCCGCCATCAGCGCCATCCCTTTGGGCAGGTGGTTCAGCACGTAATGTCCGCACTCGTGCGCGAAGATGAACAGGATCTCGTCGTTGGGAATGCGGCCGGCCGTCGTGTCCCAGACAACAATGCGCTTGGTGGCCCCGATGCCGGTCACATAGGCGTTCAGGCCATTGGTCTTCAGGCTGGCCTTCATCAGGTACATGCGGCTGGGCGGGATTTCAGTACCTGTTCGCTCCACCACCTTTTCGAGATCGGCAACCAGCGCTGGATTGTGCGCCTGGAGTGGTTCGTACTTCTCGAAGAGCGGTTCCACCAGCGGTTCCACAAAAAACACAATCACTAGAATCGGCAGCGTGACCGCCCACGCACCCAGCCAGTAGCGGCGTGGCCATCGGCGCACAATCCAGTTGAAAAGCAGAAGCAGCGGCGTGGTGATGGCGATGGCGAACCCCAGCTCCTTGGCGTCGTCCTGGAACCAGCCGGCCCACGACTGCACGCTGATCTGGTAGCTGCGCTCAACGTAATGCCCATACATGCTTAGCGGCAGGCCCGACAGCCAGAGGATGATAAAGAACGCGGCAAAGAAAAACACTCCCTGCGCCCAGCGGTGCGAGGCGATCCGCTTGATCTCTGTCTCAAGCCCTTGAGCAAAGCGGGAGGCCAGCAGCAGCCATATAACAACGATCTGCCACAGCGAACCGACGATATCCAGAATATTGCGGATGCGGCTGAGGGCAATGGCCTTGGCGAGTTTGTCGGGCGGCAGCGAATAGGCCTGTTGGCTGGCTGCGGGCTGAGCAGCCGTAGACTGGACGGGCACAGTTGACGCTTGCGGCGCGGCCGGCGTCTGCCCTCTGACGGTGAAGGTGCTTACCCCCGCCAGCATCAGCGCAAAAATGCCAGGAAGCAACCATCGTTTCGTGAATCTCATTCTGCGCGCTCCTCACACGACCCAAGTCTGCGACAATCGAGCATAAATGCAAATTGCAGGTTTCGGCCGGCTCATGTTCAAAACAACCTTTGCTCCCTCTCAAAGTCGCCGCTCCAGTTCAAGATCATTCCTTGCCGCCATTCTCTTCTTATTGGTTGTAACTCTTCCGGACGCGCGGGCGCAGCAAGCCACGCCGGTGATTCTTGACGCCATGACCCAGGAACTGCAACGCGCCTTCTCGCAACTGGGAAAGCAGGCAGCCGGCAGCGCGGGCGCCGACAAGCAGCTGCCGCCCTACTTCCTCAGTTATTCAGTCAGCGACGCGAGCGATGTCAACATCCGCGCGCAGTACGGTGCACTCAGTTTAGACAGTGCAAATCGCATGCGCGTTGCCGACGTTCAGGTGCGCGTGGGCAGTCCCGCCCTCGACAATACGCACGGAGACCATCGTGCCTCTGCCGTTAACAGCCTGCAGTTGCCGATTGTGGACGACCGCGTGGCGATGGCCCGCTCGCTTTGGATGGCCACCAACACCGGCTACGGCAATGCGCTCGATAACTACCTTCGCGTGAAGACCGAAGCCGAGGTAAGAGCCAAAGAAGAAGACACTTCGCCTGACTTCAGCAAAGAAGAGCCCCAGATCCACATTGGCAAAGTTGCGCCGCCGGTTGAGGTCGACCGCGCG
>JASHVU010000577.1 GCA_030044455.1 Acidobacteriaceae bacterium
CAGCCGGCGCGCGGAGTACGTTGGTTGGGTTGCGGAGGAACTGATTCCCGAGGTTGCCGCGGCAAAGCTGGCCGAATATTGCGACGCCTTCTGCGACGATTGCGCGTTTACGGTGGAGGAGACGCGGACGGTGCTTGAGGCGGCGCGGCGCAATGGTCTTAAGCTGCGCGTACACGCCGAGCAATTCAGGCCGGGGACGGGAGCGGCGCTGGCAGCCGAACTTGGCGCGGCGACTGCCGACCATCTTGAGGCTGCAACTCCGGAGACGCTCGCGCTACTGCGCCGGGCGGGGGTGCAGCCGGTGCTGCTGCCCGGCTCTGTCTTTGCACTCCACGGTACGAAGTACCCGCCGGCGCGGGCGATGGTCGAGCAACGGCTTGCGATTGTAATTGCGACCGATTTCAACCCCGGGTCGTCGCCCATTGCATCGATGCCGTTTGTACTGTCGCTCGCGTGCCTGGAAATGAAGTTGACCCCGGCAGAGGCGCTCACCGCAGCTACCATCAACGCCGCGTGGAGTCTCGGACTAGGTGACCAGATCGGGTCGCTGGAGACCGGCAAACGGGCCGATTTTCTTATCCACGCGTTCGCCGATTATCGCGAACTGGCTTACTTTATCGCTGCGCCGGCGCGGCCGCGGGTGTTTATCGGCGGGCGCGAAGTGACGCCCTGAGCCAAGTGCGCGACCGGTAACAAATGCGAAAAGCGCTACTTTCGGTTGACCCCGGCCTCTCCTCCTTTGCATTACTCTTGAATTGCTCCGTCCGGTCGATCTTTGACTCAATCCATTGGTACGCGCTAAAGCCAACACGAATGCCGAATCAAAGCGAAAGGCGCAGCGTCCATCCGCGCCTGCATTCTGGCTGGCGCTATTGGTCGCATCTCTTCTCAATAGCAACGCCGCTGCCGCTCTTGAACCCTCGACGCCGCTTGAGCGCTACAGCCGGCAGACTTGGGTGATGGAAAACGGGTTGCCGCAAAATACGGTGCAGGCAATAGCGCAGACGCGCGACGGGTTTTTGTGGCTGGGCACTGAAGCTGGACTGGTGCGATTCGATGGCGCGAATTTTGCCGTCTTCGATGAGCACTCGAATCCGGCGCTTCCGAGCGGAGACGTTCGCTGCCTGCTGGCTGCGAAGGATGGCCGGCTGTGGATCGGGACCGGCGACGGGCTGGCGAAAATGAGCAATGGCGCGGTGACCACGTTTACTACGCAGCAGGGGCTGCCGGCGAATGGAATTCGCGCATTGATTGAGACCAGCGACAAAGATCTGTGGGCTTGGACCGATGCGGGGTTGGCGCATCTGGCAGGGGATCGGTTCGTCGAGAACAAGTTTGGTTTTCCCGCCTCGTCGATTACGGGTGTGCTGTCAGATTCGCAAGGCGGGCTTTGGGTGCAAGCCGGCTCAGCGGGCGCAATTTACCGCGCCGGGAAGTGGACGAACTATGAGCCGACCACAGTGGTTGTGCCTATTCGATCTGCATTTTTTGCAGCGCTTACCGGCAACCGGGTTGCGCGTGCAACGGAGACCGGCCTCGAAATTGATCGTGGTGATGGCTCCTTCGCAAGAGCCGGAGACGTACTCGCCAGCCTCGCTGTCGGCAAGGAACTGCCCGGCACGCGTATCCAGGCGATGATGGCCGACCGGGAGGGGAATCTTTGGGTGGGCACCAACAGCGGCCTGGCCCGGGTGCGCAACGATGGCAAGGTGGAACGGCTGCCGGTTACCGATCCGCTGGCTGCGGCATCGGTGCTGAGCCTGCTTGAAGACCGCGAAGGCAATCTATGGGTGGGCACCGAGACTGACGGGCTGCACATTCTGCGCGATCAGCGGTTCCATACTCTTGGCGCGCGCGATGGTCTTTCGTCGGACGCTATCACGACCGTGGTAGACGACACTGCGGGCACGCTTTGGGTAGGGACGCAAGAGAGCGGCCTGAACGCGATGGCGGCAAACGGCAAAGTGAAGACCTACACGGTGCGCGACGGTCTGCTGAGCAACGTGATTCTTTCGTTGGCGGCCGGGCCCCATGGCACGATGTGGGTGGGAACGCCTGACGGATTAAATCGCATTGCCGGAGGCAGGGTCGACTCCATCGGGTCGGCCAACGGATTGCCGGACGACTTTATCCGCTCGCTGCTGGCGGACGCCGATGGATCTCTGTGGATCGGTACGCGGCACGGCTTGACGCACTGGAAGAACGCTGCCAACGCCCCATCGCTTGCAAACGCCGCGGCGCAGATGGAGACTTACACCACTGCAAACGGGCTGGGCAACGACCTGGTGGGTGCAATGACTCGAGACGCCGGCGGCGATCTGTGGGTGGCAACGCTAGCGGGTCTTTCGCGCCTGCACGCCGGTGCGATTCAAAACTTTACCACCGCGAATGGACTCTCGAGCAACGTAGTGACGGCATTGTTGCCCCGTGCCGACGGCACCCTGCTGATCGGGACCGAAGCCCATGGATGGGATGTGTGGGACGGTCACAAATTTCATCCGCAGATGCAAGACGGCTTAAGCACGGTAACGGTGCGTGCCATTCTCAACGATGAAATGGGGCATTTGTGGTTTGCGACGCAAAACGGTATCGCCCGGTGCGAGTGCGGAACGATGGGCAGTGCAAGCGCGGCGTCCGATTGCTCGCACTGGATGGAGTTCGGCACGGCCGATGGGCTGCGCAGCCGCGAAACTGCGACCAATAGCCATCCCTCGGCATGGCGCTCGCACGACGGGCACCTGTGGTTTGCAACGCCCCGCGGCCTGGTGGAAGTCGATCCGGCGCATTTCGCGGTGAATCAAGTTGCGCCGCCGGTGGCAATTGAGCGCTTCACCGTCGACGATCTTGCCCAGCCACCCTTGCATGGAGCAGACTCTCGGACCAGAGTTTCGGCTGGGCATGTGCACTTCGAATTCGATTACGCGGGCCTGAGTTTTGTGGCGCCGCAAAAAGTGGCTTACCGGTACATGCTGGAGGGGTTCGATCATGGCTGGACCGACGCCGGCACGCGCCGCACAGCTTACTACACCAATATTCCGCCCGGCCGCTATACGTTTCGCGTGCAGGCCGAGAATAACGACGGGATATGGAACACGGAGGGTGCGGCATTTGGCTTTGAGCTGGAGCCCCACTTTTACCAGACGGTGTGGTTTTATGCGCTGCTGCTTGCCGCGATTGGCGCGGGCCTTGTGCTATTGATTCGGCTGCGCGTGAGCCGCGCCGAGCGCGAATTCAGGGCCGTGCTGGGAGAGCGCAGCCGCATTGCCCGGGAGATTCATGACACGCTCGCGCAGGGTTATGTCGGAATCTCGGTGCAGCTTGAAGTGCTGGCCGAACTGTTGCACCAGCATCGCGTTGAGGACGCCCAAAAGCAGTTGAACAACGCCCGCGAGCATGTGCGGGTGGGCCTGGCCGACGCACGCCAGTCGATCTGGGCGCTGCGAACACAGGATTCCCGCGAGACCACGCTGCCAGTGAAACTGCGGCGCGTTGCAGAGCGGGCCGCGGGCAATGGACTGGAGGCGCACTTTCGTTTATTCGGCGCGTATCGGGCGCTGCCGGCAGGAACCGAGCAGGAAATACTGCGCATCGCTCAGGAAGCGATTCATAATGTGAAGAAGCACGCCCGGGCATCGCAGCTCACGGTGCAGCTGGAGTATCTGCCCGACGAAGTGGATCTGGAAGTTCGCGACGATGGAAAGGGCATAGAGGCGGAAGGCAAACTGGAGCCGGGGCCGGGACACTACGGACTGACGGGAATGAAAGAACGAGCCGCGGCGATAGGCGGAACGCTCGAGGTGGCCAGCGCGCTCGGCGAGGGAACCACGGTGAGGCTGAGAACGCCGGCGCCGCGTGAAACGCTGGAAGAGACAGGAGAACAGGATTGACGAAGCCAACAATTCGCGTGCTTATAGTTGAGGATCATCACGTGGTGCGCCAGGGATTGGTGTCGCTGCTGAATGTGGTAGAAGGGATGGAAGTGGTGGGCGAGGCCGCGGACGGCGTTGAAGCCATCGCGCAATATCGCAAGCACCAGCCCGACATCACGCTCATCGATTTGCGTCTGCCGCGCATGAGCGGGGTGGACGCGATCCAGCGCATCCGCATGGAGTCGCCGCAGTCGCGCTTTATTGTGCTCACCACTTACGACGGCGACGAAGATATCTATCGCGCGCTCAAGGCCGGAGCCAAGGCATATCTGCTGAAAGGCATGACGACCGACGAGCTGATTACGGCAATTCGCGCGGTCTACGCAGGCAAGTCGCATATTCCGCAAGCCATAGCCGAGAAACTCGCTGAGCGCATGGGCTCAGAAGAGTTGACGCCTCGTGAGATGGATGTGCTGGAGCAGATTGTGGCGGGCAAGAGTAACAAGGAGATTGCGGACGAGCTTGGAGTTTCAGAAGCGACCGTGAAGACCCACATCAACAGCCTGCTGGGCAAGCTTGGCGTTACCGATCGCACCCAGGCGGCAACAGCAGCCATCCGGCGCGGCATTGTCCCCTTTGAATCGTTAAAGAGGCACGAATCCGAATGAAAAGCCTGGCGAAAACCTGCATTCTTCTGAGCGCAATTTTTGTGGCTTCAACGTCAGCGGCGAAAGGGCCCGCCTGGCGGCAGGCAACGCAGGCCGAACTGGCCGCAGTACTGCCTTCGCGCGCGCCGGTCATCAGCGAGCATATTGAAACGGAGATGCGGACGGCCTCGGGAATCGTGGATTCACACGGCCACTATATTGCCGGCGTCGTGCTGATTACCGCCGGCTACTCAGCGGACGGGAAATATTCGCATTTCCTGATTGTGCAGGCGCCAATCGAGATTGGCGGCGTCGAGCTCACGCCGGGCAACTACATTTTTGGATGGACGCGGTCAGCGAACGGCGACTCGCTCAACGTACACTTTAACGATGCCGCCACGGGCAATCAGATCGGCATCGCGGACGCACACTGGATTGAGGGTTCGACGCGCATCGAAAGCCTGCACATCTGGCCGCCACAAGAGAAATCAATCGTCCAGATAGGACGCTTCGGAATTCCCTACAAG
>JASHVU010000578.1 GCA_030044455.1 Acidobacteriaceae bacterium
CGCACCTGCCAGCGAGTGAGAAGACTGGCGACCGCGAGCATGAAGGCTGTAAACACAAGGCATCGCACCACTCCATGCCAGCCGTAATTGAAGTGCAATTCGAAGTAGCGGATGCCGACCGCGCCGAGGATGTAATACCAAAAATCCGGAAGCAGATAGGTCGTTAGCGTATTGGAACCGGCGGGACGTGCAAAGAAGGCCCATCCAGTCGTTTTCTTTACGTCGCAGATCCAATAGAGCGCGGTGAACAGCAGAACCGCAGCGCCGATGCTGTACAGACTCCAGGTGGGTGTCGCCCTGATCTTGGAAATACCAAGCGGGGTGAGAAACCATCCCGCGATCAGCGACGAGATACCGAACAACAGGCCGAGAAATGTCTTCTGCCTGAGCGTCTGCCAGCGATGAGCCCCGAGAAAGATGATGTAAGTGACGATGCCGGCGAATACGATTCCCGTCATGGCCCCATTGTCGATCGGCCAGACCCAGTAAGGAAGTCGTACGTTGATCCACTTTGCAGCCGTCAAGGCATTGAACGCCATCATCGCCACGAACCACGCCAGCGGCGCCCAGAGCCAGCGGCGTGTCGGAATGTAGAGGATTGCAACGGCAAAGTATGTGTAACCGATAAGTCCAAGAATCTCTGGATAACCAATCGTGATCCAGGGAGCATGTCCGTCAATTGGGGTGTGGCGGAAGATCGCGAACATCGCAACTACCAGGACAACGCCGAAGATTCGGAGACCGCTGTGCAGTTTGGCATGCCGACTCGACTTGTCATACTCGTTCAAGAAGAGTGCGGCGCCAGTGAGGGCGAGGATTGCCCACAACGCCGGACTGATAATCATTCGCGAAGCATCGCCGTCGTCTGCGTTGGCCAGGATGAGTCCAAGCACCATTAAGCTTGCGGTTCGAAGCGCAACATGCCCCCACAACGCGATAAGAGATGGGTTCCGCTTGAGCCGGCTGGCCATCGCGATCGGTATGGACAGGCCGACGATGAACAGGAAGAAGGGAAAGACCATATCGACGTAGGTCATTGCGTCGATGTTGGCTTTCATGTGGTAGTTCCACCACGGCAACCCTCTCACGTCGGACTGTTCATTGACATAGATCATCAATGTCATGGTGAGGCCGCGAAAGATGTCGATGGAGGCCAGGCGTGCGGCGGCGGGCCTTCTTTCAACAGCGCTGGAGGGCGCAAATGTTGTCGTGGTCATTTGTCTCCGCCTTGCGAACTCATGGTCTTGTTGAGTCCGTCGTCGACTGCATTCAGCAGCGCTCCGGTGGGGTCGCTTTCATAACTCCAGAACATGATGCCACCGAGCTTATGCGTCAGCACGTATCTGCATTTCAGCGCCAGCGACTCGGGGTCGTCGTAGGAGACGAAGATCTGCTTTTCAGCATTGTAAAGATAAGGAACGGCGGAATTGGCGTCCCAATAGCGAATGAACCCGCTTTTCAGCATTGCCTGAGGTCCTTCGCCGTAAGCAGCGTCGCTATGAGGAATCTGTTTGCCGGGCTGAAACAGCCCATGGTTCACAGCGGGCACCTGTCCCCAGACATGCGCATAGAAGGGAACGCCGAGCACGATTTTTGCTCCAGGAACACCGGCCTTTTCATACTCCTGAACCGATCTGTCGCCGGAGCTCTTTTTAGGGTCGGCGGGATCTGTAAAGAGAGGTGCATGGTTGCCGGTGATCGCATCGGAGTCGGGCTCGTAATAGTCGTAGGCCATCAAGTTGACAGTATCCACGTACTTCGCCACCTTTTTCATCTCGGTATGGGCGAGCCAGTCAGAGTCGGCGCCGGTCGCGACCGTGAGATAAAGCGGGCGGTGAAGCTCATCCTCCAGCTTGTCGAAGCGCGAACGCAGTTCTTTCAACAGCAACGTGTAGTTCTTCTTGTCCTCGGCGCGGAAGTGAGTCGTTGCGCCCCGCATTCCGGGGAATTCCCAATCGATATCCAACCCATCGAGTTGATGCCGGCTCACGTAATCGGCCACGCTCGAGATAAACTTAGCCCGGCTCTCTTTGGTGAGAGCCATGTCGGAAAACCCACCCGACCACAGCCACCCGCCGACGCTCACGAGAACGGTCAGGGTTGGGTTCTGCTGCTTCAACCCGACCAGTAACGCCAGATTCTGATCGTCGTGGGAGTAGCCGTCCACGATGCGGCCATCATTGATGTTGGCGAAGGCATAATTGATGCGCGTCAGCTTCTGCGCTGCAACCCCTCCCTGGGGAATCAGGCTGTCGCGGGGAAAGACATAGGCAACAATCATTGGAACGGGGCTGGGACTGGGAGCGGAGGCCGCAACGCACAGTACAGAACCTGAGCAAATGCACGCAACCGCGACCAGGCGCGAGATCGACAAATTGAAGCTATTCATTCCGATAAATTGCCTCGCATTCACTTTCCTGCTCCACCTTCGGCAGGGTATAGCCCCGTAATCGCTTCGATTTGGCGCCAGCCTGACGGGGCAAAATTGCATAAGCCCTTGCGAGTGCCAAGTGTATCAGTCAGAGTTCGATCTGTTCCGTCGATAATGAGCGTCAGCATGACTTCTACGCAAGCAGAAAAATGGCGCTCTGGAGATCCTTCCCTACCAATAGCCTCCTGCGATCTCAGGTAACTAGCTTGCGGCTCGGTCAAAGAATCGGCCATTTTGACGGTAAATGAGCGTATATTGTCTGATGTCTTGATTTCAGTTACGGATTGAATCCGGATTTCTAAGGGGAACGATCGCGTCCAGCCTAAAGCTGGACTCGATGTAGATCGGAAACGGGCCGTAAACCAAAAGAGCCTGCCGCAAGGATTGCTTTGGTATTGGAGGGGGCATGAGGCGAAACTTGTTTTCCGGGCGGGATTGGAAGTGCTTGCCGCAATCTTGTCGGATACTGCTGCTCGCAATCCTGCTGGCAATGCCGGTAGCAGTTTGTGGTCAAGGCTATTTCGGGACTGTGTCCGGGGTGTTGAGTGACCAGACCGGAGCCGTGATCCCCGGGGCCCATGTGACCCTGACCGATCAGGACAAGGGGTACATGTTTCATGCGACCTCTGATGGCGAAGGCCGGTATCTCTTCCGATCCATACCTCCGGGCGTCTATTCGGTCACTGCGGAGGTGCCCGGCTTCGAAAAAACAGTGCGCACCGGCATTCGGGTGGACGTAAACCTGAATGCGACAGCCAATCTGAGTCTCAAGGTCTCGAGTTCCTCACAAACCGTCGAGGTAAATGCGCAAACCAAAGCCCTCGACTTGGAGGATGCAACCACCGGCTTGGTAGTCGACAGAAAATTCATCAACGATCTTCCGCTGGTAGACCGCTATGTGATGGACCTGACCATGCTGACA